>CAZTMY010000023.1:0-15795 GCA_964614895.1 uncultured Anaerolineales bacterium | reverse complement strand
CCTGGCCGCGATAGGCCGACAGCTGCTGCAACGCCATCAAAGTCGTCCCGATCCAACACCTGCTCGTAGAGGCAATCGCCAAAGAAGGAGCCCTTCCCCGTATCTACCAGCCGAACCTTGCCCACAGCCAGTCCCTCCCCGTCTTGGCCTCTAGAACCTGCTCTTTCATGTGAAATGCTATTGGGGTCTCTCAAATGAAGACATCACCGAAAGGACAGCATGGCTGAAGAGGAGTTGGACGTGGAAGAACGGCCGAGGGTGCTGCGAATGCAGCAAGAGTGGTACGCCACACAGAGAAAGGGGAGACTCGGCTGCTCGGTGACGGTTTCATTTGATTAGATCCGACTGGCGTGCGCGTTCGGTTGTCAGGGCTGCCGCTTGTGCTAGAATGGAAACTCGGTTGGCTAATCGCCCAGGCCGTGTGCTCTCTTGTAGATGACGCCGGCTTCTGAGGAGTGTGGCGCGATGCGACGATGGATGCGGAAGGGTGTTGCAGTACCTGTTGGTGCCGTACTTGTCATCGTTCTCGATCAACTTACCAAGCATTGGGTGCGCGTGCGCATCCCGCTGAACACGTCTTGGCAACCCGTTCCGTGGCTGGACCCGATCTTTACCTTCACCCATACGCGGAATACAGGCGCCGCGTTTGGGCTCTTTGGCGGGATGAACACCGTGTTCATCATCCTGGCGCTTGTTGTGGTGATCGCGATCCTGGCCATATACCGACATCTGGCAGAGCAGTCATGGCTTCTTCGTACGGCGCTAGCGCTGCAGCTCGGAGGTGCGGCGAGCAACCTCATCGATCGTGTCACTGTTGGATATGTCACCGATTTCTTTAACTTGCGATGGTGGCCGATCTTTAACGTGGCAGACGCTTCTATCGTTGTCGGTACGGTACTGCTGGCAATCTATGCCCTCTTTTTTGAACAGGCGGAAGCTGTCCAGGGATCTGCCTCCGGGGATCAAGGCCAAGTTCCACGGGCAGCATCAGAGGTGGGTGATCCGTCGGACGTGGCACCACCGTCGGGCTGATCGGGTAGGCACATGCGACATGTGACCCTGGTGGCCAAAGATTCGGGTAAGCGGCTGGATCGCTTTGTGGCGGACGAGATTGCCGAGCTGTCTCGATCTCGGGTGAGGCAATTGATCGAGGCGGCGCAAGTGACGGTAAACGGTGCGTCTGCCAAGGCTTCCCTGGTTCTGGCGTCGGGCGATATGGTCTGCGTGAAGGTGCCGGATTCTCAGGAGCCCGAGCTGGCGCCAGAGCCCGCGCTGTCCCTCGATATCGTCTATGAGGATGCAGATCTGCTGGTGGTCAACAAGCCGGCTGGCGTGGTGGTGCATCCCGGAGCGGGTCGGCGCCATGGCTCGCTGCTGGCGGCGGTGCTGGCCTACCGGCCTGATATCGTCCATGCTAACGCCGATCCTCAGCGGCCGGGCATCGTGCACCGCCTGGATCGCAACACCAGCGGGCTGCTCCTAGTGGCCGCTACCGCCGAGGCCCAGCGAGGTCTCCGGGCTCAGTTCAAAGAGCGGGCAGTGTCCAAGATCTACCTCGCGTTGGTGCATGGGCGGCTTGAGCCTATGGTTGGTGCTATCGAGGCGCGGATCGCGCGTGATCCGAAACATCGCACGCGTATGGCCGTGTCGAGCGACGGACGTTACGCGCGGACAGAGTACCGGGTGTTGGGCCACTATGCAGGCACAAGCTACCTGGAGGTCAAGCTCCTCACCGGCCGCACGCACCAGATTCGGGTACATCTTGCTGCCATCGGCTATCCGGTGGTGGGCGACAGGATCTATGGGCGCGAGGGCGCCAAGCCACGTGCACCTCGTCAGTTCCTTCACAGTCATCGCCTGAGCTTTGTGCACCCGGTGACCGGCCAAGCTATGACCTTCACCAGCCCTCTGCCCGATGACCTTCAACGCGTGCTGGATCGGGTGATGCGCAAGACCGCAAGCTAAGAGGTTAGCACGAGAGTTCCGTCGCGCTCGCATAGTGGCAGCAACAGCGGCCGCTCGCTGGGTGCGCTATTCGGTCGGTGCAGCGCCAGCACGAGGTCTCCGCTCAGCGTGCGGCATACGGAGCCGTGTCCTCCGTCCTGGTCATAAAGCGGGGTAGGCGATTGCTCCCATGGGCCCTCCACCGACCCGCTGGCCGAGCGGGCCAATCCCACGGCGTATCGCCCCTCGGTGAAGCTGGACCAGGCCATCAGCAGGCTGCCATCCGAAGCTCGGTAGAGGCTGGGACCATCGGTGACATAGCAATCCGGTCGGGGATAGGCATCTACCCAGGGAGCTTGCGTCGCGGTGAAGAGGAGTCTCGGTTGGCCTATCGGTCGTGAGAGATCATCGCTGAGCCGCACAGCGCACATCTCGCCATCGCCAACCTGCACCCACTCATGGCAGAAGACCATCCACGGGCTGCCGTCGCCATCCACGTACAGAGTCCCATCCAAGCACTCCCAGTCCCTGGGGGTTGGAGGCTCGTCCGTCAGTGGCTCGTACGGGCCCAGCACATCATCTGCTACCAGGACGTGCGTACCTCGGCAAGCATCGGATGCCTTGAACGTGCAAAATATGTAGAACCTGCCTCTGTAATGATGCAGCTCTGGTGCCCAGAAGTCGTGCGTTCCCCAAAAGCCCTCGGGTGGCTCAAAGACCGTCATAGGGCCTTCCCACGCGCATAGATCGCTCGAGACAAAGACGTCGAGGCCGCTGCCCCGACCGGTAACGGCGCCGGCACGAGTTCGATAGCTGGGGGTGCCGATCAGATAGTGGCGGTCATGTTCGGGCACCGCCAAGATGTATGGGTCGCGGAAGTGGATCTCGTCTAGCTGTGGCACGGCATCCTCCTAACGCATCGGTGGCGGATTTCAGAGCTACGAATACCACGGGATGGTCTCTGTGGCAAGCTTCTCGGGCAAGTTTCCCTTTTGACGTTGGTCTGCAAGCTCCGTACTATTTGGGGCAAGTGAGGTTTGGCCTGGAGGGCACACTATGATTGATCTACGCAGTGACACGGTGACCTTTCCCACTGAGGCGATGCGCAAGGCGATGTACCGCGCAGAGGTGGGGGATGACGGCTATGGCGAGGATCCGACGACCAACCGCCTAGAGTGCAAGGCGGCCGAGCGCCTCGGCAAGGAGGCTGGCCTCTTTGTGGTCAGCGGTACTATGGGGAACCTAGTATCGTTGCTGACGCATTGCGGGAGAGGCTCCGAGGCAATCATGGGCGATCAGTCGCACACCTTCCTTTATGAGGCCGGCGGCGCATCGGCTTTGGGCGGGGTGCACGTGCATACCGTTCCCAACCAGCCGGACGGCTCTTTGCGAGCCGAGGACGTCGAGGCGGCCGTGCGAGCCGATAACATTCATTTCCCTCGCACCAAGTTGGTGTGCCTGGAGAATACGCAAAATCGCTGTGGCGGTGTGGCCCTCAGTCCTGAGCAGATGGCGCCTGTTGCTGAAGTGGCACGCCGGCACAAGCTGGCAGTGCATCTTGACGGCGCGCGCATCTTTAACGCTGCGATCGCTGTGGGCGTCGATGTGTCCGAGCTGGCGCATGTGGCCGATTCCGTGCAGTTCTGCTTCTCGAAGGGACTGGCGGCGCCTATCGGATCCATGGTGGTGGGCTCTGAAGCGTTCATCAAAGAGGCGCGTCGCAACCGCAAGATCGTGGGTGGTGGCATGCGCCAGGTTGGCGTCATTGCTGCGGCTGCGGAGGTGGCGATGGATACCATGGTCGATCGCTTGGCCGAGGACCATGCCAATGCCCGTATCTTTGCGGAGGGTCTGGCCGATGTCCCCGGGTTTTCCGTTGATCTCGATACGGTTCAGACGAATATCGTCATCTTTGAGTGCGATGATCCGACACTCCCCTCCGAGCGCATGGTAGAGGCCTGGCGAGATGAGGGTGTGCTGCTCAACGCCATGGGGCCTGGGATCTATCGTGCGGTGACGCACTATGGCATTACGCAAGAGGACATCGAGGCTGCGCTGTTGGTGGCGCCGCGGGTGATGGCGGCGTCCAGGGTTGGCTGAGCAGCATCGGGTGGGTGGTTGCGGTGTTGGTACAAAGGGAGTGCGTGTGACTCCCTTTTGATGGGGTAGCCATACCAGGAGTTGGCTTGGAGTGGCGGGTCACGCGGGTGGACGCCCGGGCCATGAGAGGAGTCATCATGTCGTCGCAGGTGTTGTCCCCCGAGCTACGTCAGCAGCGTCGAGCCTGGTACATGTACGATTTCGGCAACTCGGCCTATGCGGCTGTCGTGCTGCTGGCCGTGTATTCGGCCTACTTCCAGGGCACAGTGGTAGGTGGAGCCGAGGGCTCGCGATTGTGGGGGCTGGCGGTCGGCCTGGCGATGCTCGTCGTGGCGATCATCTCGCCGATCTTGGGAGGCGTCGCCGATCACGTTGCCTCGAAGAAAGGGTTCCTGTTCGCCTTTACCGCTCTGAGCTGTGTTTTTACGGCGCTTCTAGCCTTCGTGGGCCCGGGCGATGTAGCTATGGGCATGGTGTTGTTCGTGGTGGCAGAGATTGGCTACCGCAGCGCTCAGGTCTTCTATGATGCGCTTTTGCCCGAGATTGCGAGCAAGGAGGAGATGGGTCGGGTAAGTGGCATTGGTTGGGCTATCGGCTCGGCGGGCGGCGTCGTGTGTTTGCTGATCGTGCTGGTGGCGATCCAGGTGCTCCCGGGAGTGGTGCCAGGCCTGGACAAGAGCCTGATCGTTCGGCTATCTTTGGTGTTCACGGCTGTGTACTATGCCATCAGCACGGTCCCGCTATTCCGTCGCGTCCGAGAGGCTGCCGAGCCTTCGCCTCTACCCGATGGCCAGACCTATCTCTCGTTGGGCTTTCATAAGCTGAGCCAGACCTTCAAGCAGGTGAACAGCTTCCGCACATTTCTAACCTTCCTGGGCGCTTACCTAGTGTATAATAACGGCATCATTATGGCGCTCAACTTTGCTGCCATCATCGGAGCGGTGCTCTTTGGCCTAGATCAGACCAGCTTGATTCTGTTCGTCATCATTGTCCAGATTACCAACGTGATAGGTTCCTATGTCTCTGGTTGGCTCGCGGGGATCGTGGGCAGCAAGCGAGCTCTGATGGGCTCCATTGTGTTGATGCTGGTAGCTATCATCTGGATGTACGCGAGCACCACCAGCGGCAGCTACTTTGCCATTGGCGCCCTGGCCGGGTTCGCCATGGCGGGGATGCAGTCGCTGAGCCGCGCGTTGGCGGGCAGCTTGGCGCCTGAGGGCCAGAGCGCGCAGTTCTTTGGCTTTTTCGCGGTAGCGGGCCGCCAGTCGTCGTTCATCGGACCGGCCATCTATGGCTGGCTGGCGACCTCGCTGGCGCGTCGCTACATGGCTGTTGGCATGGCGCCTGATCTTGCCGAGGCACAAGGACTTCGGGTGGCCATCTGGGCTATTGGCCTGTTCCTCGTGGTCGGTCTGGGGTTGCTAACATTGGTGCGAGAGCGTGCCCAAGTGCCTGTTGTCAAGCCTGTAGCAGAGCCTGTGGCCTGAGCGCTACGAGGGGGAGCAGCGATGGCCACCACAACGGTCACCTATCCGAGGCGCCGCTTGATTCGTGAGCTGTTGCAGAGGGCTTCGCGTCTAGCGTTCTCGGTCCTCGTCGATATGGAGATCGAGGGGCGTGAGAATCTCCCGACCTCGGGACCCCTTATCGTGGTGGGGAACCACTTCTCCTTTCTAGATCCTGCCGTCTTGGTTGGCATCGCACCGTGGCCTCTCGAGTTTCTGGGCGGGATGGAGCTTCCCAATGCGCCGCCCATCGTGCGCTGGATCCCTCGGCTGTGGGGCTACTATCCTGTCTTGCGTGGGGGGAACTCGCGTCGCGCCCTGCGAGCGGCAGAGGCGGTGCTGAAAGATGGTGGCATCGTGGGCGTGTTTCCGGAAGCGGGCAATTGGGCGCAAGTGTTGCGGCCCGCTCGTCCGGGCACAGCTCATCTGGCGGCACGTACGGGGGCGCCCTTGCTCCCTATTGGCTATCATGGCCTGCCGCAGGTGTTCGAGAAGCTGCGAGAGCGTCGTCGCGCGCGCGTGACTGTTCGGATTGGCAAGCCGTTCGGTCCGTTCCGCGTGGCTGCTCGCGGTCGCGAGCGGCGGCGTATTCTGGATGGCATCGGGCACGAGATTATGGCGCGTATCGCCGCGCTGATTCCGGATGAGAAGCGTGGCTATCTCTCGTCTGACCCTGCGGTGCGCGAGGCGGCCAAGGGCACCGAGATTTACCCTTGGGATAAGAGCCCCGAGGGAGCATAGGCGCGTAAACCAGTCGGTGATCGTGTATGGCGGGTGGGGCGGCATTCGGGCGGATGCGGGGCAGGGTCCCTTGTCCAGGAGCAGCAGTACACCGCCATCAACCATCAACTCGTGCACCTAGCAGCAGGCAATGTGGAGCTTTCAGGTGGATGCGGCCAACTACTGGCAGGTTATGCAGCCGGGGCCGCCGGAGGGCCTCGACCCAGACAAGTGGGAGTACTTGCTGATCCGGGCGGCCCGCCTGACGTTGTGATGCGTCAACTCTGCTACCCCGGGTGATGCCTTGATCGAGACGAGCGGGCGGCCTGATAAGGCCGCCCGCTCTGCCATGCGCGGTCTCTGCCGATTCCTTGGCTATCTTTGTCGTAGTCCGATGGGTCCCCTTTTGCGCTGTGCACGGATTGTGCTACACTATGCGCGTAATCCCTACTGTGTGCGTGATGCCAAAAGCGTTTTGAGCCAACACATGTGTCTAGGGAGCCGGGCATTCCGTTGGTTTCGCGGTTTATCCGAGGAGTCAGCGGCAGGCACCCACCTGGGTAACCAGGTTCAAGACAAAGGGCACACGGCATGGTGGGGATTACGCTTAGCTAGGCCTCCTCTTTGTCTTCTACGGATCCTGCTTCCCTCCCCCTAGTCTTGGCCAAGTTGCTCTCGCATCGCAGATACGCGCTCCAGGCGTTCTTGTCCATCCGGCAGAGCGGCTAATAGTGTCTGCGCCAGTGCGTCAGCTAGGGCAACCAGGATGGCCAAGCCCGGCGCGAGACCGTCGTCCGATGGCGGCGGGGCCATGGCCACGTCAGCCATCTGGGCTTCTGGTGCGAGTGGTGTGTAGGAGAGTGCAAGAGTGCGGCCCCCAGAAGCCTTGGCTGCTTCCAAGGCCTTGGCTATCGTAGTGCTGCCCTCTGTGCCACCGCACCCGATCACCGCGTGCCCTGGGCGTACTCCTGCGAGCGCACGCGCTAGGTTCTCTGGATCCGCCGTCACCGCCTGTGCACGCAAACCAAGCGCTCGCAATCGTCTTGTGACATGATCCCCTACCGTGATGCCGTCGCCGGCACCGATGACGAGGACCTCACTGGTGGTGACTAGCATGGACACGGCTCGGTCTACCGCCTCTGGTGAGACCAGGCTCGCTACCGAGCTAGTACGCTCGCTAGAGCGTACCAAACAGGTCCGGAATACCTCCACAAAGCTGCGGGGCTCTGTTGGGGACTGTGGCCCTTGGAGCTCCGCCAGCACGGCGGCCTGGATGGCCTCCTGCATCTCCGGATATCCCTCGTACCCGAGGCGCTGCGCAAAGCGGATAACCGTGGCCTCGTTCATAGCGACGGCTTTGGCTACGCGAGCTGCCGTCATGAACGCCACCTCTCGGTAGCAGCGCGAAACATAGTCGGCCAGCACCTGCTGCGCTGGGGTAAGCTCGGGATAGAGGCGTCTTAGCGTCTCCAGGACCATGGCACACCTCCACCAAACCTGGAATGGACATGGGCATTGTCACGGAGCGCGAGCGTGTTGTCAACAGCTTACGGTGTAGGCGTGTTCGTGCTTTGCTGTTGCTGCTGGCGGCACCTATAATCTCTTCGAGAGCGACGCCGCTTAAAAGAGCCCAGCACCGGCCGGTAGGTATCCATGAAGATCCTGACCATCAGTGACGTGGTAGACGATCGCGTGTACAGTTCGGCTATCCGCGATCGCTTTGGTGATGTGGACCTCGTTCTCAGTTGTGGCGATCTGCCCTTTGAGTATCTTGAGTATATCGTGACGATGCTGGGCAAGCCGCTCTACTATGTTTTGGGCAACCACGCACAATCGCTGATTCGCTCACAGGATGGCAGCGTCAAGACTGAGCCTGAGGGGTGCATCAACCTTCATCGGCGGGTGGTGGTGTACAACGGGCTACGCATAGCTGGTTTGGAAGGCTCGATGCGATATCGGCCGGGACCCCACCAGTTCACCCAATTGCAGATGTACATGCTGGCCGCAAAGATGGCGCCCCAGCTTTGGCCGCACCGGATGCGCACCGGTCGCGGGATCGATATCCTGATTACACACGCGGCGCCCCGAGGCATCCACGATGCCGACGACCTGTGTCATCAGGGCTTTGATGCGTTTCTCTGGTTGATGGATAGGTTCAAGCCCCGCTACCTGATCCACGGGCACATCCATCTTTACCGGCAAGGTGCGCCCAGGGTTACCCGCTATGGCGAGACGCTGGTGGTCAATACCTTTGGGTACCAAGTAATCGATATCGACGTCAACGACGAGATCCAAGGAAGGGCTCGGACATCGTTACCCGGGAGAAGGCGATGAAACCAGCAGATGCACGAGCTCTGGCAGGGGCCTGGGAGACGCAGGTGACCGACCTCTGCCGGCGATCGGTCCAGACACCTAGTCTCTCTGGCGACGAAAGCCAAATGGCTCGCCTGATATCCGAGACCATGCGAGGCATGGGCTATGATGACGTGAGGGTAGATACCGCAGGCAACGTGTTGGGCTGGATCGCAGGGGGCAATGGGGCGACCGTCATGCTGCATGCCCACATGGACGTGGTGGATCCTGGCCCGGTCGATGTCTGGACTCGCGGTCCTTGGGAAGGTGGCTTGCATGACGGCCGCATCTGGGGACGTGGGGCGGTGGACGACAAGGGCTCGCTGGTGGCGCAGATCTGTGCTGGCGGGCTGATGGCTGCTCACGGGCTACGCCCGGCGGGGGACGTCCTGGTGGCTGCGGTGGTGGGCGAAGAAATGGGTGGCCTGGGGACGTTGACGCTTCGCGATAGCCTCGACGTGGCTCTGGCGATAGTTGGGGAGCCCAGCTCGGGACTCTTGATGCGTGGGCATCGTGGGCGATTCGAGCTTGTGGTCGCCTTCCGAGGCAAGTCCGCTCATGCCAGCGCGCCTCATCTGGGGCGCAATCCGCACTATGCGCTGGCCCGATTCGTAGAGCACTTGGACGACGTGACGCTTGGGCGCGATGCGGCACTTGGGCCAGCATCCATAGCTCCAACGATCGTCACCTGTGATCAGACCAGCAGCAATGTCATCCCATCGCGTCTATCGCTCTCCATTGACTGGCGCAGCGTACCCGCCGAGACCGTCGAGAACGCGCGAGAGGAGCTCCAGCGACTAGCAGACGCCTGTTGTCAGGAGGGAGTCACGGCTGAGGTGACGTTACGCCAGCGGCCGGCTCGATCGTATGCGGGCCTGGAGCGGATGATCCCGTATGTCATGCCAAGCTTTCTCGTGCCGGCGGATGCCCCAGCGTTGGTTGCCGCCGAGCGTCTGCTAGGCGAGGCGGTGGGACATCACGTGGCGGTGGACGTATGGGGCTTTGCCACGGATGGCGGGCACTTGGTGCAGGCAGGGATCCCGTGCGTTGGCTACGGGCCCGGGGATCCGGCCTTGGCCCACGTTGCCGATGAGAACATCGCGGTGGAAGAGCTTGTGGAGGCCACAGCGGGATACCTGGGACTGGCCATGTTTCTTGGTAACGAGATCGCATAGGGTCTGTGCCCATGCTAGAAAGGGATGGCATGAACAGGGACGAACTTAAACGGCAGGCTGGCTACAAAGCGGCAGAGTATGTGCAGAGCGGCATGGCCATCGGATTGGGGAGCGGTTCCACTGCCAAGTATGCTACGCTGCGGATCGCAGAGCTGCTGCGCTTGGGAGAGCTGCAAGATGTGATCGCTGTGCCGACGTCGGATGAGACGGAGGCTTTGGCGAGGGTCGAGGGGATTCCGCTAACGACGCTTGCGGAGCATCCAACGCTCGACGTTACCATCGATGGGGCGGATGAGGTCGATGGGGCGCTTAACCTGATCAAGGGTTTGGGTGGTTTCCTGCTGCGCGAGAAGATCGTCGCCTATGCTACCCTCCGCGAGATCATCGTGGTGGATCCGACCAAACTTGTGGATCGGCTCGGAACGAAGGCTCCCGTGCCGGTGGAGGTGGTGCGGTTTGGTTGGCAGAACACGCGCGCCGCGCTAGCACGTACTGGGGCTCGGCCGGAGCTGCGAGGCGGCGAGGGTACGCCCTATGTGACGGATGAGGGCAACTATATCCTGGATTGCTGGTATGAGGGCGGCATCGAGATGCCCCAAGACCTTGCACTCCAACTGAACGCCATCCCTGGCGTCGTGGAGAACGGTCTGTTCCTTGGCATGACCGCAGCGGTAGTGATAGCGGCTCCGGAGGGCACGCGCGTGATATCGAGAGAGAAGCCTTAGGCAAGCGCGGCTGGCACGGGTGCCGCTCTTCCTGGAGGCGATTGGTCCCATAGAAGGATTGGGAGCGGGGCATCCATCGTGACAGGTGGCGGGGACTCGGCAACACTCGTAAGGCGGGGTTCTGAAATCGCGGCTATCATTCCTATCGGTGTGGCTACAATCTTGAGGGTGCGTGCCAGAGCGAACTGTGGGACGCCGCGAAGGATACGGTCGTTGGGGTCCCATCCAATGGGGTGTTGCTGTTTGCCTTAGTTGCGTCCTCGGCACTGGATGTTGGTTTGGCGCTTGTGGGGCGTGTTGCTACGCTCAGGGCGCGCTGAGATGAGGGCATCCCAGCGCGCCATTGCACATGAAAGGAAGCGTTCGCGATGGATCGGATTCTGCCAACTGGCAAGCTACCTCTGGAGTTCCTGGACCGGCTGCTCGGGCGGGCGGGTATTCAGCATGAGCGGCTCATCACCGGTCCGGGCGTGGGAGAGGACGTGGCCGTTATCGACATGGGCAGCACCTATATGGTGGTCAAGACCGATCCCATTACTTTTGCTACCGATCAGATTGGCTGGTACGCGGTGCATGTCAACGCCAATGACGTGGCCACCAGTGGCGCCAAGCCGCTGTGGATGCTGAACACGCTGCTCCTGCCGGAGGGGCGCACCACACCAGAGTTGGTGGAGGAGATCTTTGCACAACTGCGCAGTGCTGCCGATACGCTGGGGATCTATCTGGTAGGCGGGCATACGGAGATAACCCACGGCCTCGATCGGCCCATCGTGGTAGGCGTGTTGATCGGGGAGGTGCCCAAGGAGCGTCTCCTGACCACCGCCAATGCTCGTGTGGGCGATAGGGTGGTGCTGGTCAAAGGCATCCCCATCGAGGCTGTTTCCGTAATTGCCTACGAGAAGGCTGCCGAGCTGCGCGAGCGAGGTTATGAGGAAGCCTTCATTCGACGGTGCCAGGGCTTCCTACATAACCCAGGGATCAGCGTGCTAGAGGCTGCTCGCATCGCGGCTGACGTGGCCGGGGTTCATGCCATGCATGATCCTACGGAGGGAGGCCTGGCCACCGGGTTGCAAGAGCTAGCCCTGGCTGCTGGCACCGGGCTCTGGCTGGAGGCCGACCGCATTCCGGTGCTGGATGAGGGGGCAGAATTATGCGCTGCTTACGGTTTGGACCCCCTCGGCTTGATTGCGTCCGGCGCACTACTGGTGGCGGTATCGGACGATGGTGTGGAGGATCTACTCGCGAGCTACCGGGAGGTCGGGATCGCTGCGGCCTGTATCGGGCATCTCACACGGCAGGAAGAAGGCATGAGGATGGTGCGAGCTGGCGTCGAGGGGCCTCTGGTCCGATTTGACGTAGACGAGATTACGCGGATCTTCTCCTGATGCCCAGAGGTGTAGACCTAGGCATCACGTGGTGCGAGCAGCTTCGGCCAACCGTCGGGCTAGGGCTTGCTCCTCCTCTAGCGTCTCGATGCGGCCGTCGAGTAAGGCGTCACGAACGTATGTGAGGATCTCCGCATAGACTGGCCCGGGCGGCAAGCCTAACTCTCTCAGATAGTGACCGTCCACCCGCGGGCTCACCTGGACCAGCTCCTCGTCGTACATGCGCAGGCGGCGGATGACGCGTGGTTCCTGGCTCAGCACCGACAGCACGACGCGGGCCTCAGGGGAGTACGGGCCAAGCAGCCTCCGGATGGTGCTGGGGAGCATAGCATTGGCGTTCAGCCGGTCCAGCGACTCGCGCAGAGCCATTACTTCATGCAACAGCTTGGCGTCGCGCTCGGGGATCAAAAGTCGCTGGACGAGCTCGGACAACTCCGTGGCGCTCATCTGGTTGGTCAACAGCGCAAGGTAGCAGAGGCCCAGCGATGGCGGTGTAGGCTCGTCTGGCCCGGAGGACGCCGCTGAGGCGGGCTTTCCCTCCCGGACGATGGCGTCATGACGTTCGCGCATGCGCGTAAAGAGCTCCGCTGTATGGCGTGTGGTGTGGAGCGCAGGGTGGATTTGCTGCAACACGCCGATCTGATGCAGGCGTTCCAGCCCTCGTTCAGGCTCCCCTTCGCTTAGCAGTAGATAGAGCTCATGGCGCAGGCGATCTCCGGTAACGCGGTCTATGAGGTCCAGCGCGTCGGTCATCAGCTCGGCCGTGCGCGGCTCGATCTCGAACCCGAGCCGCTGCTCAAAGCGTACAGCTCTCAGAATCCGTGTGGGATCTTCCACAAAGCTCAGATTGTGCAACACGCGGATGATTCCCTGTTGAAGATCGCGCTCACCCCCGTAGAAATCGAGCAACTCGCCGTAACGATCGCGATCGAGGCAGATGGCCATGGTGTTGATGGTAAAGTCGCGCCGGTAGAGATCCTGCTTGATAGAGCTGCGTTCCACTTGCGGTAGCTCGGTCGGACGCTCGTAGAACTCGGTGCGAGCCGTGACAAAGTCGAACGATGGTGGCACCGAGGCGTCGCGGTCGCCGTTGAGTATTACCTTGGCGGTGCCGAAACGGGCGTGGCTGCGGACGTGTGCCTCGAGTTGGGGCGCAAGCACGCGCGCCAAATGGATCGCGTCACCCTCCACCACCATGTCTAGGTCGAGGTTGGGCGCTCCCAGCAACAAGTCGCGCACGAAACCTCCGACGATATACAAAGAGTAGCCCAAGTCATTGGCCACGTCCCGGGCTTGCATCAGCAAGGCGTGCAGCGACCGCGGGAGCGACGTCTCTAGAAGATGGCGCGTGTTCTTGGCGCGACCGTTGCTCCGGGCCGGCCCATAATGCTTGATGATATCGGTGCGCGTAACGATCCCCACGAACCGTCCATCCTCCACTACAGGTACCTGCCCGAGGTTATGCTGGATCATGATCTCTTGTACGTCGTCCACCGGACTGCTTGGTTCCACGGAAACGGGGCCCGTGTGAAGGATGCTGCTCACCGGTAGATCGTCCAGCTTGTGATGGAGAGCGCGATCCACGTCGTGGCGTGTGAGGATGCCCAGGAGATGACCGTTCTCGACGACGGGGAATCCCTCGTGGCCGTAACGGCGCATGAGTACCGCGGCGTCCCGCACCGACATCTGCAGGCCCAGGGTATGGACGTTGGTGGACATGAGCTGGCGCACCTGCGTGGGGGGCAGCGCCAAGTGCTCCAGCTTGTCTAGGATACTCTCCGTCACCTCGTCTAGATCTGTATTGTGCATCAGCGCCGCTGAGGCCTTGCTGTGCCCTCCCCCGCCGAGCGCTCGCGCCAAGGCTCCCACGTCGACAGCGTCGGTTCTGCTACGTGCGATGACCTGCACGCTATCCTCGAACTGGGCCAGCATAACGCAGGCGTCTGGCTCGTACACGTCGGCGATCTGGTGAATCAGTGCCGAGAGCTCGTCTACGTATTCGTCCAGTTTTATGCCCGCAATGCAGACGTCACGCCCGTTGATGGTGTGCATCTGGGCTGCCTCGAGCAGGCGGCCTAGCACCTTGCGCTGGGCGTCGCTGAGTGGCTGGTTGGAGAACTCGGCGACGAGGGCCAAGTCGGCTCCTAGCTCGAGCAAACGGGCGGCCGCGCGAGCGTCGCGAGCGGTGGTGGTAGCGTAGGTCAGGTTACCGGTATCCTCATAGATGCCGAGGAGCATGAGGCTGGCACCGATGTGGCTTGGGCGGATACCAGCCGCGTCCAGCTTTTCTAACAGGAGACTCGTGATTGCGCCTGTCTCGGCTAGCTCGACTTCGTACTCGGTGGGTAGGTCGTCGACGGGCGCGTGGTGGTCGATGATATAAAAGTGTGCGTCGCGAGCCAGGCCACGGAGCGAGGCCATCGTTTGCGCGTCTACGAGTATGACGTCGGTGATCCGCTCGCGTGGCAGGCCGTCTTGGGTCACGAATGGCAGCTCGCTTCCAAAGATGGCGAGGAGATCTCGCAGGTTGCGGTTTGTCTTCCGAGGGAGCACCGGGACATGGTCAGGATAGAGTAGCGAAGCTGCATACATGCCAGCTAGGCCATCCATGTCGGTGCGTTCGTGGCTGGTGATGATCTTCACGGTCTGTCTCCAATATCATCGATGGTACGATTGTAGTGTCGTGATCTCGCGTTGACAAACGGGTACCGGGCTCCATATAATCGAACGACTCTAGGAACGCACCACAGGATGGCGTATGGCAGCGAGCGATGGACGGAACGTGCGATGGCGGCTCTATCTATTTGGGGCCGTCTTGGTGTTTGTGGGCATGGCATCGGCGTTCGTCTTGGCGGTGGCACGGGCGGTGTCAGCAGCTCGACCGTCAGTGGCGTCGTTTGACGCGCGGCAGATTCCGTTCACGGATCTCAACCCTCTCGGCGCCAACTTTTTCCTGGCGCAAGAGGTCGAGCGCTGGAAACTGGAACGTACCCTTGCCATGGCGCGCGATGCTGGCATCGGCTGGGTGAAGCAGCAGTTCCCGTGGGAGGAGATCGAGCCCGAGCAGAAGGGTGTGTTCCAGGCACAGGATGGGGGTAGCAGTTGGGCCAAGTTCGACCAGATCGTCGAGGCGTGCGAGACACATGGTCTGCAGATCGTTGCGCGGCTGGACCGTCCGCCCGATTGGACGCGCAAAGATAACAGCAACCCACAACGCCCGCCCGATGACCTGGCAGACTATGGGGACTTTGTCTATGCATTCGTCCAACGGTACAAAGGCCGCATCCGCTACATCCAGATCTGGAATGAGCCTAATCTCTACCAAGAGTGGGGGAACCGGCCCGTAGATCCGGCTGGCTATGTCGAGTTGCTCAAGGTTGCGTACACGCGCGCCAAACAGGCTGACCCCAACGTGCGCGTGCTCTCGGCGCCGTTGGCCATCACCCTTGGAGAGCCGCACCCAGAGCCGGGCGAATGGTCGGCGATGAATGATCTGGACTACCTCGAGGCCATGTATGAGGCCGGAGCCGCGAGGTACTTTGACATCTACTCTGCGAATGCCTTTGGGATGGATCGGCCGCCTGATGATCCTCCCGATCCGGGAGTGCTCAACTTCCAGCGGGTTCTGCTGCACCGAGAGATCATGGAGCGCTATGGCGATGCAGACAAGCCGATCTGGTTCAACGAGTTCGGTTGGAATGCTGCGCCCGAGACCATGGCCCCGGAGGACCTGATCTGGCAACGAGTCAGCGATGCCGACCAGGTCCGTTATACGTTGGAGGCCATCGACATGGCACGTCGTGAATGGCCCTGGGCTGGCGTGTTCATGATCTGGTACTTCCGGCAGGTGGGGAACATCGGTCCGGAGCGTGCCGATTACTATTTCCGG
>CAZTMY010000022.1:1755-15945 GCA_964614895.1 uncultured Anaerolineales bacterium | reverse complement strand
AGCCATAGACCGAACTGCTGCGTCACCAAAGAGTCGATCAGCGTCTCGGATGTAGCCACCACACCGTCGGTGCAGAACTGCGAGGACGGCAATCCCTGCGAGGGGATGGTCCCGCCAGGGTAGTACATGAAAAAGCCATAGCCCTCCGTCGTGACGGCGTCACAACGGTACTCGGCCATCATCTCCTTCATCGCCAGATAAAGCTTGGCGGATTCCCTGACTTCGGACTCGTTCGTTCCTCGCATGCCCTCGGCTTCTGCGATCCACTTCTGGGCGATCTCGGCCGCCTCGGCTTCAGAGGCAGCCTTCTGTCTGGCGACCATTTCCTCCTGCGGCCTCACTACCATCTCCGCTCCGAGCTCTCCCAGATGGCTTAGGTAGGTGCGCTCGTAACCATCCCAACCCTCAGCCGCCACCTGGCGAGGCCCAGGCTCATACTCACCCAGCACGGGCTTGTCAGTAACGCAGAGTATGCGGAGGCCTTGCATGCGTGCAGCAGTCCGGATCTGCATGAGCTTGCGTGCCACAGCATCCAGTCGAGAAGCGAACCTAGCCTCCGAGGCATCGGCGATGACGGGTAGTGTAGCCGTAAGGACCTTGCCCCCATACGCGTGGAAGGGCTCCTGCCACTGGCCCCAGAGCGGATGAACCGCCACCACAGGCAGTCCTAGCGCAAGGAGGTCTTCCGGAGGAGCGCCAAAGTAGAGGACCCCATCAAGGCCGGGCTTCTGTCCTTTGATGTCTCCGAGCACATAGGTCGGCTCGGCAACCTTTGTCGTACCGACGAACTCGATGCCCTCACAGCGCTGACGCAGTTCGTCGAGCATCTCCTCGTTGTTCAGTACTCTCTCATTTGGATGGTGGAGACTGAACGTCTGGGCGCTGCCTCCCAGCCCCTCGGACGTGAACGCCACATAGATCCTTGCTGTATCACTCATCGCTATCCTCCTCAAAGAGCGCCGATCTGGTGCTCTGAACCCCCACATTCTAGGCCCCTATGCTGGCGAGCCCCACATCACCTAGCCCATCAAAGCGCTGGGGCGCTGGCCCTCTCGGCCAAGGCGCCCCACGTCAGCGAACCTGTCCCTGCTAGGCGCTGCAAGGGGCTGCAGGTGACCGGCTGTCTCACCGATCTTCCGCCACGATTTCCAGACCATACAGCGTGGCCAGGTCAACGAGCTGCTTACGATAGTCGCCATAGAAGGTGACGCGGTGCCACCCAAACAGCTCAGAATGATAGTTGTCCAAGATCTTACGGGCATCCACCTTGGCCGCCAGCTTGGTACGGCAAGCCTTATCATCATCGACATTGGCCACCGCCGTGCCGCTGTGCACCGCAAAAGCCTTGTTCTTGACACTCACCTTGACTGTCGTGACTTGGCGCCCCAGCGGCAGCAGCGACTGCACTGAAGCGCCTTTGCCATCCTCGGCGTGCGACCGGATGATGTACGGGTTCCTCAACCCTTTGGGACCAAACACGCGGTTGGTCGCCACGCAGTGCGCATAGATGATCTGATCGGTCGCCGTGTCAATCACGGGGTCAGACACATAGGCGGGCTTGCCCGTCGTGTACCGGACCAAGAGCTGGGTCAGCGTCGAGTCGAGATCGGCCTCACAGACGCCTGTCGATCCCTCGTTGTTGAGCTGGAAAAAGCCCATACACGGATAGGCCAGCAGCTTGCCGGCATAGTAGAGGCCCAAGCAGTCCACGGTGACCGCGTCCGCCTCCTTGGCCTGCATGGCTGCTTTAAGGGCCAGGTACATGCGTGCGGATCGCCCGATCTCAGCCTCGTCTGGCTCCACCACCTTGACTGCCTCTCGGATCCAGCGGTCCTTCCACGCTTCAGCCTCCTCAGCCTCAACAGCGTGATAGTACGTATGCAGCTCGTCCGAGTTCATCCGTACGACATCGGCACCAAAGATATCGCGGATGCCATCGATCATGCGCCGGTCCGCGGCCCAGGTCTCCCTGTCAGCGACAACCAGGACACGCGTCTCTCGCATTCTTCGCTGGACCTCGAACAAGCGTACGGCGTCGATGATATCCTGGGGATCCGACGAAGCTACTGTCACCACCGGCAACTTTTCGCTCTGGATCATCGACTTCAGCCGGAGGAACCCACCTGACCCAGAGTAGAGCTCGTCGGCTACGATCAGCGGGCGCGCATGCCGCAGGTAGTACTCCTCCACCTCCGTCCACAGCGCGGTCATATAGACGAGATACCCGTCGTAGGGTCCGCTCTGCAGGGCCTCCTCGGCCTCTTTTTTCGTGCGGCATACGACGGGAGTGAGAGCGATCTCTGTAAGCTGCTCCTGTAGTAGCGCAATCACCTCTTGGGACCGCTTCTCGACGTCATAGTTGATGTAGGGCCACGACGGCGCATCGGGTTGGTTCGCCGGGAAAACGACCTGAACTTTCGCCCGCATCATTGTCTCCTTAGATGCTATGCCTCGACGACCTCGTAACCCATCAGCTCGCTAAGGTCTTTGACTTGCTCCACATAGTCACCGTACACCATCGCTAGGTGATGACCGAAACCCATCTCCTTGCGATAAAGATCCACGATATCCTTTACCTTGATGTGAGCGCTCAACGCGCACCCGACCTTGTCGAACCCCGCGCTGCCAACGATCTCGCCTTTGGCCACGAGTACCTTGCTGCCCGTGGGATCAAAGCGCGCCAACGTCACCGAATCGCCGCGATCCCGCGCAAAGTCATAGCGAAGCGTAGCCCCCCATCCGCCGACCGTAAAGTTCCTGATCTCGTAGGGCAGGTCTGGCGCATCAAACCCCTTCATCTTGAGACCAGGCACATCGTGGTGCACGCCCAGGATGTTCTCGTCTCGATCCACGAGGTACGAGTTGCCCATGTACGCCGTCTTGCGCGACAGATACATCAGCAGCGCAATGGCCATCAGCACGTTGGCATCGGCCTCGCAAGCCGAAGGGATGCCCTCATCCTTGAGCAGCGAGTGCGTCAGGCAGAATGTCACCCTCTTCTGCTCCATGATCTGCTTGGCACAGACTTCAAAGCACGGGATAACAAAGGCGTTGGCCTCGTACGTCCCCAAAGTCTTTTTGGTGGCCATGTAGAAGCGGACCGACTGGGCCAGGTCCTCTCGGCTCATGTGCACGGCTTGGGCGTTGTCAGCCAGTTTGGCTGTGAGCCGATCGGCCTCTTGACACTCCACCTCGGTCAGTTGGTCCATCGCCCCGATAATGTCGCTAGCGGTAACGTACGCATAGTCCACACCGTACCGAGCTTTCAGGCCCTCCAGATCCCATATGCTGCTCACCACGCCGGTAGGCACTGCCACGTTGCCTTCGGTCGCCACCAAAAAGCGCGTCTGGCGAAACGCCTTGCGAACCCTTAGCAGCGACAACACGCGGTTCAGATCCTTATAGTCGAGAAAGGCATAGCCTTCCATCCCGCGCGACCTCAGGTAGGCGATGATATCGATACTGGCTACCCAGCCCATAGTGCCCACAGGCTTGCCGTATCGGTTGGCAACGCTGATGGCGGGGTATTGCTCCAAGCCAGAAGGCAACACCAGGACTAGATCGGCCTCGTATACGTCAGGGGCCAGCTTGGCCAGCTCGGCCTCTGGCATGACGAAATCATCCTTCCATTCGAGATAGGCCGGCTCCAGCATCTGGGCGTCGTCGCTCAGGTTGACACGTAGCTCGTCCACAGCGGCCTCAAAGCGGGCCTTGCCACGCTCCCGCTCAGCCTCTGGCGTCAGATCCTCCTCTCTGCCCACTCTACATGGCCCTTCGTAGCTCGCGCTGTGAATCAGTTGAGTAAAGACCGGCTTCACTCGCACCTTTGCGTCCAAAGCTCTCATGGCTCACTCCTCTCGCTGTGCTTCACTCATAACTCCAAGGCCTGGAGGCAGCTCGATCGTCGCAGCGACCCTTGTCGCTGCAAGCGGCCGTCCCCCAAGCTCTGCCAGACGCTACGGCTGTATCTCCAATCTTAGGCCAACACCCGCCCGGATAAACTGATCGCCGTATGCCTCTGCGAACATCTCCCGCGCGAGATCGCCCGAGCAGTGCGTAGGCGCCACCCGCCGCACGCCCATCCTCTGGAACGCCTCCACGATGCTCTTGATCCCCGCCCTGCTTGTCCCGCCTAGGTGGAATCCGCCCATCACCAGGTCGATTGGCTCGCCTGAGACTTTTTTCGCCCTGGCCACAATCTCCACAATGCCGGGATGGGAACAGCCGGTGATCACGATCGCCCCTTGTGCCGAGGAGACGATGAGCGCTTGCTCGCGGATCGCCCGGCCCATCTCGCCGGTGGTTTGCACGCCCTCGGCGATGCGCATGGGCTCACCGACCTCCACGAGACGCGCTCTGCCGCCCACGTCGTCCTTGAAGCGAGAAGGAAACGACTGCGGTACGTACACCGTCGTGTCCTCGTTCGCCGCCAGAACGCCGTCCAGCCCGCCAACGTGATCGCCGTGAATATGGGAAAGCACGATAGCATCAAGCCCACCAGGGTCAATGCCCAGCGTCGCCATGTTAGCAAGCAGCGTGGAAGAGTCAGCGCCGGTATCAAAGAGAATGCGCAGATCTCCTCGTTCCAGAAAACAAGAGAACCCCCACGACGTTCGTAGGCGCTCGTCATAGGGGTTGTTATCGTAGAGAATCACAAGTATGAGAGGCTCCTCAGTGGGGATCACAGTTGGGCTCGGCGCCAGTGTCGCCGTCCGCGTGGGACCCGCTGTCAGCGATGGCGTCTCTTGCGGGGCGGGCGACGCCTCGGCGGTGGGTGTGCGGACGCCGAGGGTCTCAGGCCGCAAGACAGCCGTGCATCCTGCCAGTGGCAGCAGCAAGAGCACCAGCAACGCGTGACATCTCCCGATCCGCATGTCACTTCCCTTTGCCCCACTGTCAGCTCTGCTGACGTGCTTTTTGCGGACGCTTGGTGCTCTCCTCGCAAGGCCGCCGCCCCCCAACACAGGGCCCTGCCGGGGGCTCGGGCACTAGCGCCCTCAACCCCGACCGGCGGGCCCGTGCCGGGAACGCCTCCCTTGCCTACCCGTTCACCTGTGGCCGAGCGATAACGCACAACCACACGCCGCGGGAGCACTCGAGTGTATCCTACTCCTCTTGCTCCAGCGCCTCAAGCCGCTGGTTGATAGACTCGAGCGTCTGCGTCAGCCACTGAGCCTGCTGCCGCAACGCATCCGCTTCCTGCTCCTTTGTGGGCAGAGGGCAGTAGGGTCCATAGCCGTAGCCGTATGCCGGCGCTCCCCAAACAGGCCTGTAGCCAAAGCGCCACCAACCCGCACCATAGCCCCGACCAGCGCCCCACCAGCCTCGCCACCATCCCCGGCCATAGGCGGGATTCAGGTAGCCAGGCACACCATAGCCTGCGCAATAGCCAGCCCCACGACCTGTCATTGGTCCCCATCCCATGGGACCTGTACCATCTCCCAAAGGCATGATTCACACCTCCCTTTACCAACGTCCTCGTCCGCGCCCTCTACCCCAGCCTCCTAGCACGCGCCTTCCAAGCCCCCATCGGGGTCGGACGAACCCGATGGGCCAGCGATAGGCGCCATAGGCGGGGTACACGGCACGAGGGTATCTGTACGCTCCACCGTAGGGCGCGCCGTAGGGCACGCACCATCCTCTGGCACCACCCGTCATGGGTCCTGCGCCCGCTGGACCAGTCCCATCAAACCCAGGCATATCCACTACCTCCTATCAGATGCGATATCACTAAGCGCGCTTTGCCCAAGCCCATCCCTAGTCCGACCCTCTGGCCAATCAGCGACCGTGAGTAGGGTAGCTTGGTCTCACGTTCAACCCTATTATATCATCTATGTGCGAAATGTCAATAGTTGAAACGCACATATTGAGCGCGTCCGGCGGAATTCGGAAGCCGCCTTGCCTGAGAATGCCGACAAGCGAGGTAGGTAAGGGGCCATCGAGGAACATCGCCAGCACCATCTACCAAAACCGGCCCGCCCCGAGGCGAGCCGGTTGGTCCACTTGGCTGCTAGGCAAGAGATCCTAGCTTCTCCACGGCATCCCTGACGTGCGCATCGATGTCAGCGGGCGCGCGAAAGGAAAAGAGCTGCCAATCCAATGCCAGATCGATACAGACACGCCCCTTGGCGACCTCGGCAAAGCTCTCGGACTGGCACTCGGCGCCGTGGATACCCCGCCAAGCAACTGACCCGAGTCTATCACGCCACCATCCGACGTATCCCCGACGTCCGCCCTGCGCGCGGTTTTCAGCTTTCACGACCGGGGAGACCTTTACCGGCGGACACGATTGCCCCGTCGCAGCGTCAAAGATTTCATCCTTCGCGATCGTCACCGCGCCACTTCTGCCAATGGACGCGGGACGGATCGTACTGTGTCCGAGGCGGCTTTTTTTCGGCAGGATGCCCCACATGCACGAGTCCCACGGGCCGAACGTGACGGGGAAGGCCCAGCGCGCGAGACACGCCCCGCACGAACGGCGGCATCGGGTGGATTCCGATCCACACCGCCCCTAGCCCCAAACCGTGTGCCGCCAGAAGGATGTTCTCAATCGCGGCGCTACAATCCTCCACGTAAAAGTCGCGTGCGGGCGGCGGCCAAGTCCGCCGCATGTTCCCGCACACGACAATGGCAACAGGCGCCGTATACCGCCCAAAGATGAGCATACGCCGCAGTTTGGCCAGTACCACCGAGTCAGTGACGACGACAAACTCCCACGGCTTGCGATTAGACGCCGAGGGCGCCGCCATCGCTGCCCTCAGTAACTGATCCAGCAGATCTCGGTCCACAGGGCGATCCTCAAAGCGGCGGATACTCCGCCGCCCGAGGATATGCTCCATGATGTGCCCCACGATGTCTTACCCAAACCTCTCGCGCAGAAAGGCCAAGCGCTCCCGCATCTGGAAGCTGCCCCCGCCCTCATGGTTGTTGTAAGGATAAACGCGGATCTCCTTCTCGCCCGCCCAGTAGTTATAGGCGGCGAACACCGTTGACGGCGGACAGGTCATGTCCATCAAACCTACCGAGAACAGCGCACTGGCCTTGGCTCGCGTCGCCAGGTTCACGCCATCGAAATAGGCCAGTGTCTGAAAAACTTGCTCGACGCTGTCGCGATGCGTGTGGCAATACATAGCGATCTCAGAATAGGGGGCCTGGTCGGTGATCTCAGTCGCGCGCCGAAAGTGGCACAAGAAAGGCACATCGGGCGTCGCCAGCTTGGGCACATCCGACAGTGCCGCCGCCGCGATGGTGATGCCACCACCCTGGCTACCACCCACCACGGCCACGCGCGTCGTATCGACAGCAGGATGCGAGATTGCCGCCTCGATGGCGCGCACCGCGTCGGTGTACACCCGTCGGTAGTAATAGTCGTGAGGATCCATGATCCCCCGCGTCATGAAACCACTGACCTGCGGCCCAGCGCCAGTAGGAGCGTTGTCCGGCGTTGCTCCGTGCGTCCAGCCACTGCCCTGGCCGCGCGTATCCATGACGAACAGCGCATACCCCGCCGCGGGGAAAAGCGTGTGGTCAAAGAAGAACCCCCGCCCGCCACCATAGCCGATGTATTGCACGATACAGGGCACAGGCTCATCCACACCGTGCGGCAGGAGGAACCAGCCTTTGATCGGCTGCCCACCCCACCCATTGAAGGTGACATCGAAGGCATCAATCAACGGGAGTGCCGGCTCCACAGGCTCAAAGACGGCATCCAAAGGATGCTGTCGCGCCTCGTCCAGGGTCGCAGCCCAGAACGCATCAAAATCGTCGGGCTCACGCCGCTCGGGTCGGTACCGCTTGAGCTCTTCCAGAGGGAAATCAAAACGTGCCATGATGCTTGCTCCTTGCGCCGTACTAGGCGCTGCATTGGGGCTGGGCACCCATCGTGCCCAGCAGCTAGGACGCGAATGCCAAGGCGGCCGTCTAGGTCTTCGGCGGACCTACCTCTAGCGCCGAATCAACCCGAGCCGAGGCTGGTAGCCCGCTTCTGTCACGCACACATGCTCCAGCGCATAGCAGCGGCAGAACTGCTCCACCAGCCCAGCGATATGCCCCACACCCAGGGCAAAGTGGTGTGTGGGACCTTCCAAACTCCAGTTCTCCACAAAGCTGGCCACGTCCGGCGGGAAACGTCCGCGGGTGTTGGTGTTTCCGGTAGCTGGAATAGGTCCAGGCAGAGACTTGCCCTCCGCTGTGATGACCTTCAGCTCGCCGCCAAGGGCCTCGGCCAGCGCAACGCAGGTGATAGGCCCATGCCGCAGCGAGAACTCGACGCTCACGCCGGCGCCACGTTTGCCATGCATTAGCGTCAAGCCCCGCAAGACAGGCTTGCCCTGCGCCACACCCAGGTGATGGGGACCATCATGCCCAACCAGCACAAAGTCATTGTCAAAGTCACAGGGGTGCAGCTCGCAGAAGCTCCCACCCGCCTCCAGCCGGTCCACGATCAGCATGGCGATGCAGTTCTTGATATCCCACTCGCCAGCGATGGGGATCCCGCGCCCCGTCAGCAACGACGCGCCAACGATCAGCGAACATCCTAGCCGCTCGTTGGCGTTACCGTCTAGCCCCCGGTAATAGTACGCTAGTCCCGTGAGCCCGAAATCCTCCACCAAGCGATCCAGCCCGCAGGCCACCCGAGCCGACCACACCAGATCCTCCGGCTTGGCCGGCCCCGCGATGGGATCGGAGCCGGGCGCTGGCATGTCAAAGAGGGCATGGATCTCATCCAACTTGGGCTTGATCTCTGCTTCCGTGACCGCATCGACTCGCACCTGCAGATCGTCCAGCTCCAGATGCTGGCAGTGCAAGCCAAAGACACCCTCCAGCCTGGTGGGATCGGCGTTCATATCCAGCATGCCTTCATAGACGTGCCCCATCAGGCCCAGGCGAGCGTCACGAACGGCAGCGTAGGCACGCGCGACCTTGACCCAGCCTTCGATCCGAGACCAAGCGCGTGGGTCGTCGTGGAGCCTGCCTACCACCAGCCCCGCCAGAGGCAAGCCAGCCCGCTCTAGCGCGTTGCAGACCTCGGGCAGACTGGTCTGGTTGTCGTGCTCCAACTGCATGAAGGTGCTACCTCGCGCATAATCCATGGCCGCATGTGGCTGCAACGAGATGATCACCATAGGCACGCTCGCGCGCTGGACCACCGGCACCACGTTGGCGGATGTCGTGTAGGTGCTCATATAGCAGAACAGCATGTCGACGCCCTGGCGCCGGAATTGTTCCCCAACCCCGCGGCCAACAGCGGGCGTATCCACGAGCCCGCCCGTCACGACCTCCGCGCCCAGGTCTCCCAGGCGCTGCTCAAAGAGGCGCTGGTACCGCTGGAGCCGCTCCAGTAGCCCCGGGAACTGAGGCCAATAGGCTGCCAACCCACACCCGAACACCCCGATGCGGGGCCGCTCGTACTGACGTGGTCCCAATACCGTTTCGACGTCCATAGGTCCTTTCTGGTAACTCACCGGGCCTTTTGTGCGCCAGCTAGTCTTCTGGCATCGTCAACACGACAAAGCCCGGAACGGCGATCTTGTCCTGGGCAAGGTTCGCCAGGGCCACCGCGATAGGCTCTTGATCGTCCAGGATGATGTAGCGCACGTTCCGCGCCCGCATCTCGTCGCGCAAGGGGATGATGTCATCCGGACCAACTTCGCTGGGCAGAGGCATTAGGTCGCGATGCCCCAATGGCAGCGTCAGCGCTCCCAGCATGTTATGCTTCCAGCGCCCACTGGGAGAGATCGTCCATGTGTGCCCGATGGCAACGGGGTCATCGCCCGCCAAGATGTCAGAGAGCACCGTGCCGGCGGCCTCCGGGAAAAGGTAGGTGTGTGGGCGCCACCAACTAGCCGGCCGCGCGAACTGGCCGATCGTGGGGGGCCATCGACCTGGATACACACTATGCACCATGGCCTGCCCGCATAACCATCCCTCTCTTCCGGCCAGCACCAACACGGCAAGGCCCCACACACAAGCAATGCGCGCTGGCCCACGGACGCGCATCAGTCGGGTCAGCGTAACCGCCAATGCGGGCAAACCCAGGGCATGCAACCAGAGCGTGTAGCGGGGCCACCAATGCATCGGCGTCACGGCAAAGGATGCGCCCACCAGTACTAGCAGGAATATCCAAGCGCGACGCTCGGGTCGGCGCTTGAGCACCGCGTCCAGTAGGAGATACAGGGCCGCGGGCAGCCCGCCTAGCACCCACACATAGCCCAGCCCGCCAAGCCGGCCATCCACCGCAAACACCGTTCGTGGCCAGCCGTCTAGGCCCTGCAACCACGTGTACGCGATGCGGCGCCACTCCGGCCAGGGCTTGAAGAGGTCAGGGGTGTTGCCCTCCTCCCACAGCGTCTCCGACACGCTAGCGCCCGGGAAGATGACCCGCTCCCCGATGCTGATGCCGATCGGGTAGAGCGGCGTGCCTGTGTGGATCCAGTTGCGAACGTACCAGTAGCCACCTATGGCCAGCGCCACCATCGCGGCCAGGGCAAGCAAACCCAGGGATCGTCCGAAAGTGCGCCAGCGACCGCCCCCCCTCCGAAACGCGCCCTGGGCTGCAGCGACCATCAACAGGGCAAACGCCACGGCCACTGCAGCCCCAGATGAGGCCTTGGCCCCAAGCGCCAATCCTGCGGCCGCTCCCAGCATCAACGCGTGCCTCCCACATACGCCAGCGCTCCCGTGCCACGCTCGCTCGCCCATCACCAACGCCGCCGCCAGACCTATGACACTCGAAGCATAGGCCGAATCCAGGTAGGCCGTCTGCGACTGCCAGATCGTCACCGGCACTAGCAGATACAGCAAGCCAGCCAGTAACGCGGCCCACCGCGCTCCACCCAAACGACGGGTGAGATAGCCCAGGCCCAGCACGCCCAGCGGCAAGTAGATCAGGTTGAGACCATTGGCAGCGGAAGAGGTGTTCAGCGCCCGCGATAGGACATAGCCAACCACCTCGACGCCCTTTGGGTAACCGTTCATCAGCGGCTCGAGCTGGATCCGCGGGTCGATCCAGTGGATGCGCCCCGCCCGCCACCATAAGCTGATCGGTGGCAAATGGTATGCGTTGCCGTCGCACGTGAGATCAAGGCTCAGGACAGCGATCCACCAGAGAAGCAAGTAGGCAGACACTAGAAGCAGAGCCAGCACGATCTCCGCCACGCGACTC
The DNA here is from genome assembly GCA_964614895.1 of uncultured Anaerolineales bacterium. Classification (GTDB taxonomy): domain Bacteria; phylum Chloroflexota; class Anaerolineae; order UBA1429; family UBA1429; genus DAIRUQ01. The sequence continues at coordinate 4,781 of CAZTMY010000022.1, read as the reverse complement.
GCGTGTCCGCCAGCGGCACCCTCAGGCGCGTCCGCCACTGCGCCGGCAAGCCCCCATCGCCAGGCACCCATACCACCGACGATCACGGACACGGCCAGGATGCCGATGGCAACACCCTGTCCGATGGTCGCCCCGGCCAAGCTCAGGCCGATGGTCAGCACCTGGATGCAGCCCAGAGCAACGGCATAGGCACCCAGAAACCGGCTGTAGAATCGCACAGACAGCCAGCGGTCCGCTCTTTGAGCCACAGGTCGGCTACTCATCGAGCACACGTGTCACTTGGAGCGTGTCCAGCACGAGCGGTCCACGGATGGCCCGCAGCACAACGGCATGAGGCCCTTCTTGCAGACCTCCCAAGCTGTAGGCTTGGGCTGAGGGCACCAACTCCTCCGCACGGAGGTCCAGTTCCCCAACCCCCTCGCCGTCCAGTACCACCTCAGCCACGCCATAGTCCGGGCCATGCGGCGCATAGACGGAAAACCCGGTGCCGATGATGTTCCACTTGGCACGTCCACCGTCGCCGTTGTGTACCATGCCCACACCGTGCCGGAACCGTGGATCGTGCTGCACCACCCAATCCGCTGGCTTCTCACCGGCTCCCAGGATAGCTTCGGTGCAGAGCAGGTCCCAGCGTCCCGAGTGCCAGGTTCCCTCCACAAGGAACCGCTCGGCAGCGAGATGCGTGTGCGGTTCCAGCAGCCAGCCGATCTTGCCGCGGGCGTAAGGCAACACACCCTTCCAGAGCGGCTCCCCATCGCAGCTCAACAAAGTCGCCCCATCCGCATCAAAGGCAAGTTCCAGGCGGATGGTGCCCTGGCACGAGCGCTGGCCTCGTGCGTGCACCGTTTCTCGGCCAGATGCCGAGACCTCGATCACCCGCCAACCATCGGGCCTCATCTCTAGACCCAGGAACGCGGTCCGTACAAGCGCGTGCAGCGATGCGTCGCTGCGGGGAACGTCGGGACCCAACACGCCATCGTAGGCCCAGAACAGCGTCCCGGTACCCTCCAGGGTCACCTCGGCATCCAGAGCGAACGCCCCGTACCCCCGCCGCACGAACGTGAACGCTGGGCCTTGATGGGCGCTCATGTGAAAGCCGCGCTGACGCAATGGCTCTTGCCAAGGGCGTTGCGCCAGGTTGATGGTGCCACGCCCGTCGCGGCCCCGCGATGGGAACATGGCGTACAACGTAGGATCGCCGCCATGGTTCACCGCGCCACCACCGTCCACGGCGCCCGAGTAGGTCTGCCCCCAGATGCCGAAAGCCTCGTTCTCGACAGGCTCGCTATGCCACACCGAGCCATCCTGGTAGATCTCCCACGCATCGGGATCCATCGCGGCCTCGATGGGCGCTCGAAAGACCATGTTGTAATTCCGATTCAGCGCCACAGAAGTCGCCGGCGCGTACACATAGCCCTCATACGTGAACGCCGGGAAGAACTCCATCAGCGGCGGATGATAGCGGTCCTGCTCCACATGCCGCAAGAAGGTCGGCTCGCTGTAGGGGCCTTCCGGTTCCGTTGCCACCAATCCGACCAAGGCCCAACTCTCAGGCGCGCTATCCGTCATGGCCAGGATCATCCAGTCCTTTGCCCGACGTATCAACGTCTGCGCATAGAGTCGGCGATATCGCCCCAGCCAGAGCTCCTGTGACGCCCACCCGTGGATCGGCTCGGGAGCGCGTCGGAAGGGGCCCTCGGGACGATCCGCCACGGCATAGGCAATCCCGCCATCCACGGCGCGGCGTTCACCGGGTGCCCACCGACCCCAATCGTAGGCCATGTGATACTGGCCGGCGTCGTAGACCACCGACACGTCCGGCATGGAGCCAGAGCACGTGCCGTCATGATCAAAGAAGGACGGTCCCTCCTCCAGCACCTTGCCCAGGGGCTCCCACGTCTGCATGCCATCCGTCGAACGGTAGAGGATACAGACAGAGTGGTTGTCAATATCATAGTAGCCTTCGGGGTAGGCTCCCACATAGATATACCAGTTGCCGCTCACGGGATCGTGAAACAGGAACCCGTTCACCGGCCATTCGAGCGGGGGCGCGCCACGGTGGATTGGGTTGCCGGGCATCCGCTGGAAGCTGTCAAACGACGGGTCGCCCAACACGGGATGCCGCAGCCATTCACCCACAAAGCGGCTCTCAGCATAGTCGATCTGGTTAGTCAGAGGCATGTAACCGGCTCCTTCGCTGCGTTATGGATCAACGTAGAGGGAGAAAAGGCGTACGCGATCCGCGCCCCAGGTGGCGGATGGCACCAGCCGCACGCCTCGTGTGATGCGACCGATCGGCACGCGTACCAGACGTTGATGATTGTCCGAGATGCGAGCAACCGGTTGCCAGGCATTGCTCTCCAGCACCTCCACCTGCGCCTCGCGCAGCATGCTCGCCGGAACGTGGCGAAGATTCCCGCTCGTGTCGTGGTGATAGCTCATGATCAGGTTCTTATCCAGGGCCGAATCACAAATCACTGTGAGCTGTCCCACATGCCTCGGCTCTGGCCAGGTATAGGCTACCCAGTCACCCAATCGGCCCGCCCAAGCATGCGGATCATCGCCAACCGGGCGCGCGGTGCCGTCCCGCAGAGGTTCGGGATCACCGCTGGAGGCCTCTAGCTGCGCCTCTTCCGTCAAAGGGGCGAACTCCTGTCGCACCCAGGGCAGATAGCAGTCCTGCCGCAGAAGAGCTTGTTGCAGCTCATGGATGTGCGCTTGCCCCAACGCACGCGGTCCGAGCCCACGCTGGGCGCACAGAGCCGCAGCCGTGCCCACAGCCTGCCCCATGCTACAAGCCGTCCCCATCAACCGCGTTGAGCTCATGGCAGCATGCGTGGCGCTAGCGCATCGGCCAGCGAAGAACAGGTTGCTCACATCGCGCGCGTACAGCGAGCGGTAGGGGATACCATAGGGCGATGGAGCTGGATGGAAGATGGTCGATGGCACGCCTCGCATGGCCGCCCAGAACCCAGAAGGATGATGGTCGTCCATGGTCCATCCACCATAGGCGACCAGATCGGCGA
>CAZTMY010000022.1:0-1745 GCA_964614895.1 uncultured Anaerolineales bacterium | reverse complement strand
ACGGCCCTCAGACTCGATGTCGTTCTGTGTAAGCACATGGTCGCCGATGTAGCGGCGACTCTCACGCTTGCCAGGCAGGAACTGGATCCAATCCAGCGCCCAGTTGTCTGCGCCATGGTCACCACGGTTCTTGATGTGATCCCAGACGCCATAGACGATCCGCAGGAGCTCGTCCCGCATGGCCTCGGTGTCGCCGATGCTATCGGCCTCGCCGCCCAGCTCGATCCACCAGTAACCCATCTCGTGCCAACGCTCATGGGCCCGCCCGCCGTAGGGGATCTCGTCGTCGCTCTCAAAGACGTAAGCCCAACTAGGCGGCGTGAAGGGCTGCGGCGTATCGTAGCGGCGCGCCTGGAATAGGCAGGTCATGCCCATGGTGCGCGCATCCGCCTGCACCGGCGCGATGGATTCGCCGTACTCGTCGCGTGCCTCGCGGCCCACGCGGTAGGCAGCGCCCGTTAGAGGAGCCAGCACGCCATCGCCCGAACAGTCAGCGAACAACGAAGCGTGCACACGGTGGAATCGCTCGGTCGTGAGCTGCCAACCCGTGATGCTGGTGATGGCGTCTCCTGCCATCTGCGCGTCAAGACAGGAGCAATTGAGCAACAATGTGATATTCGGCTCAAACCGCACCAGCTCGTACAGGAGCGTATCCCAGACGCCCCAGCTCCACTGAGGGTTGCGGCGGGCATTCTCGAGGCGCAACTCTTCCAGGATGCCCGTCTCCCGCACGTTCGGGATGCTATTATTGCGATCCGCGCCCTGGATATGTACCCGTATCTCACTAGAGGCGTTCCCGCCCAGCACGGGACGGTCCTGCATCAGCACGACGCGAGCGCCCGACCGGGCGGCGGACACCGCCGCGGTAAGCCCCGCCATCCCGCCCCCAACGACGCAGAGGTCAGCCTCGTGTTCCTGCACCTCGAACGGACTGCTCGCCAGATCCATCACGACGTCCCTCCCCGAATCGAACTGACCTGGATCGCGCAGCGATGGGCATCCGCCGCCCGCCGCCGAACGCCTTGGTAGTGACACACAACCCACGTGCGGCCTGCTTATGCTTGAACTTGTTACGATCCACGGCCCGTCCTACCCCAGCGAACCGTGTCCACATTGTACCCCATCGCGAGGATCTCTGCTACCGACAGGCCTTGCAGGCTCTTGCCGTCGCTTCGCCCAGTGGGCAGCGGCGCCCCGAACAGGATGCCAATGCGACCGAGGGGGCTAGACGACCGGGGTAACCTCTGCCATGGCAATTCTCATGTGTGCCCTCCACACCCGTTCACACTAGCTTGCCCGCTTCCCAGGCAGCCACCGCGTCCCAGTACGCCCGCGAGGCAGCAGGCTGGAACGCCACCAGGATCACCTTCTCGAGCGTATCGTCCTCCTCCAGGAATTGGGCCACCTCGCGCACGGCGATGCGCGCCGCCTTTGCCATTGGATACCCGTACACCCCTGTGCTGATGGCCGGGAAGGCTATCGTGCGGATGCCGTGCTCCACGGCCAAGCGTAGACTATTGCGATAGCAGTTGGCTCTAGGCGTGGCGCGGGTGATCTCAACCTCGGACATGGGTGCTAACCTTCCTGCAATCCCTTATCATCCGTGTCTGCAACATTGAGCCAGCCATGATCAAAGGTAAAGGTGCGTGCTTTGCCGGCCGGGTCTTGAATGCGAACAATCCGGGCGTCGTCCTGGCCAGCGCGCTCGACGACATAGAGCCAGTAGGCGTCGCCGTGAGACTGCG
>CAZTMY010000021.1:0-15973 GCA_964614895.1 uncultured Anaerolineales bacterium | reverse complement strand
CGACATCGTCAACAACTCCTGGGGATACCCTAATGGCATGCTGACGATGTTTCGCGACGATGTCCGGGCTCTGCGAGCCGCCGGCATTCTGGCCATCTTTTCCGCTGGCAACAGTGGCCCAAACATTGAGACCGTCGGCGCCCCCGCGAGCTACCCCGAGGCCTTTGCGGTGGGAGCCACCACAAGCACCGATACCATCTACACCTACTCCAGTCGGGGGCCGTCGCCCCTTGACGGCGGCCTCAAGCCGGAGATCAGCGCTCCTGGCACTAGCGTCTACTCGACCGTCTCGGGTGGAAGCTATGACTATATGACCGGCACATCCATGGCGGCCCCGCACGTCGCAGGACTGGCGGCGCTGCTCTGGTCCGCTGATCGCTCTTACCATACGGACACGCCTGCTGACGGCCAAAGGGATAACCCGACCCTCACCATCACCAGCACCGAGCAGCTCATCATGGATACCGCTGTGGACCTGGGCGATCCCGGACCTGACAACGCATTCGGCCATGGCCGGATCGACGCGCTTGGGGCGATGCAGGAATTGGTCGGCCTCGGCGCCCTCACGGGCATGGTCCGAGATGGTAAATCTGGAGAGCCAGTGGAGCAGGCCACGTTGAGCTTACGGGCCACTGCTCACGATCTCGTCACAGAGACCCTTACGGACACGGGCGGTGCCTTTGCCATCAGCCTCCCACCTGGCGCCTACACGATGACCGTCTCGCATCCCACACATCCCACGGCCGTGCTGCCTCGGACTTGTGTGACACGGGACGTTACCACCGCTGTGACGATTACCCTCAGCACCACAACGCTCCAAGGCCAGATCACTCGAGACAATCCCGCCGAGCCAGTGACAACGGCACGCGTGCGACTGGCCGACACCACGTTCTCCACAACAGTGGACGCCCAAGGGTGCTATACGATAGCCATCTCACCGGGCACATACACCGTCGAGGTGTTGCCTGGCCAAGCCGGTCTACGTGGTGATAGGCAGTCCGTTACGATCTCCGAAAGAACCGAAACGTACACCCATAGTGTGACGCTCGACGAGGCCCCACGGGTGCTCGTGGTCCATGCCGACGCGTGGGCCGGCGACGACCAGGCGTCCTACTACCGAGATGGGCTGGATGCCGCCTTGTGGGGCTTTGATGAGCGCCACATCGCAACAAAGCCCAGCGACATCCCCGCCCTAGCAGAGCTCCTCGCGTATGACGCCGTCGTCTGGAGCCACCCATCGCTCGCGCCCAGCACCCTGGACGTTTGGGATGCCCTGGAGGCCTATGTGAACGCCGGAGGACGTCTGCTGATGAGCGGCCAGAACGTGGCCGCCATGGACGATACCGGACCGGCAGGCCCCATCAGCGGGCTTTTCCACGCTACTCGGGGAACGCATGTTGATGCGCAGATCATCTCGGGTACCGAGCCGGGCCCGCTATCGGGGTTGACAGCTACCGTCAACCATCCCGACAGCGCCGGCAACCAAACGTCCATCACCAGCCTATCGCCCACGGACGGCTGGGCACGGCCGTTAGCTATCAACGAGGACCACGCCTATCTTGCCGTCGGCTCTCGCCTGCCGCATGCAGCCACCGCCCTCCTGTCGTTCGGCTTGGAGGGAATCGGGCCCACAGAGGCACGCGCCAACTATATCGCCAGCTTGCTCGACTGGCTCTTGGCGCCCACCGCCCAGCATCGCCTTCGCCTAATCCTCATAGCGCGCGCCGCTCAACCCTTCTAAGCGACCCCGACGGCGCTCCCAGAGGCCCCAATAGTTTGATGGAGTCCTAATCTCCTGTACAATGTGTAGGTTCCTCTACATCACATAGAGCCGAGGAGACGTCATGGCGCACTGCCCATCGCTACGGGACCGCGCCATCTCGCGCCGCCTCCACAGATGGTCCCTAATCCTCCTGGTTGTTGCCACGCTGCTGCAGACCCGCCAGATCCGCGCTGAGAGTCCGACGGTCGGCAATCACGAGACTGACACCAACCCCGGCCAAAACCCGACACCTGACGGCCAGCTCTATGATGTGTTCGGGTGGTTCCCCAAAGACAGTGCGGCGTCCGAATGTGCCGCGCTGCTATTGGATCGCGCACAGAGTCCCGCGCTCAACCTGGGCGTTTCCCACTTGCCCGTACACGGCGGAGGAGGATCGTTTGCCAAGTTGACCTGCGACTATCGCACTGGTACCCATCTGTTCGGCGCGCGGGTTGAGATCGAAGCATTTAGCACGTCTGCCTTTGTGAGCCAAGCTAGAGGGGCGAACTGGTGGGAGAACCACTGCGGGAGCGACGCCTATCCCTATTCCAGAGGCCAGCTCATCTGCAACGCTGATGGTAGCTTTATCGAGTTGCGCAGATGCAACGACGTCTGGTGCGATACCTTTTATCATTTTACAGACAATAACGCCTGGGTCACGATCATGCTCACCAGCCGGCCAGGTGAGGAGGAGGATCGTATCGCCACGGTCCTCGAGATAGGCGACCAGGTCCGCCAGGTGCTGGCCGCCAAACGCGCCGGCGATATCTCACCTTCCGCTGACCAGAGCGCGAGCGACGCTCCCGATGAGGAAGGGGCAGCGGAAGCCGCCTCCCAGGAGTTGCGCGCCAACGTCGGTCTGTATCCCGATCCTCCCGTCCCAGGCAAGGTGGTGGTGTTCCAATCGCAGGTTAGCGGCCAGGCACAAGGCGAGGCCCTAAGCTACGCCTGGTATCTAGATGGCGAGCCCTTGGGAACGGGCGAGACAGCGCAATGGACAGCCACCCTCGGGGAACACGCAGTCAGCGTGGAGGTCCGGAGCGCCGCTGCCGAGGACCGCATCGCCATAGCCAGCGCGGGTTTTCTCGTAGCCCTGTCTCCCGCGACCGAGGACGTGGATCCCGGCGCCGACGCCGGCTGGCGCATGGGCGCTTTGGCCTGTACCGACGACGTGACCAGCGACGACAGACTGGCTTGCACGGCCTCCTGGACACGAGACTGGGAGAGCGACCTAGGCGCCTTGTCCGTCCAGTGGTACCTGGATGGCGTACTGGCAACCTGGGAGAACAGCGTCGGTCAGAGCGCCTCCTTCTCGCTGGACCAGCCGGCACCAGGCAGCCACACTATCCAAGTACAGCTAGTTGATCCCGCCAGCGACGCTCAGGCTTCACGCAGCGTCACCGTAAATGTAGCCCCTGGCATGAACGCCACCATCCCTGTCACGGCCCGAGCGACCGCGGCCTTGGGGTCCTCAGCCACGCTTGCCGGATGGCTGTGGCTGGAATGGCGCCGCGCCAGGCAAGCCACAGCGCTTGTCCGTACACGCACACAAGCGGCAGAGGCCGAGGAACGCGCCCTAGCCAAGGACCGTCAGGCCTGGTACGAGGCGCAGATGCGACGGAACCAGACAGAAAGGCAACGGCGTCAAGAACGCGAGGCGGCAGCAGCCCTTCGAGACGCCAAAGCCAACTATGCACGGGCCGCGACGCGCGCCCACCAGTTGGCGCGTGAGGGGGCCAGCCTGACGCGAGCGCTGCAGCGCTTGCGCGCCGATTGGGACTATACGCGGTATACGGCGGTGAGTGACGGCGTCATCGACATCGTTGACGTCGTGATCGATGTCGGCCTGATGACCTCCGGCAAGACCCCCGGCTGGCTCGGTCATACCGCAGGCGCCGGCGCCAAGGATTGGGCCAAAGGCCTCGTCAAGGGCGCAGCTCGACAGAAGCTAGGTGAATGGGTCGACGGCCGCCCGCCCGATTACGACCCGCTGGCGGAGGCCCTCTCCGCTGCCGGCGTTCCGCCGGACTATGCCCGGGCGCCGGTCAGCACCGCTTCCGATCGGGGTTGGGATCGCATCGCGTACGACCTTGCGCCGCGTGGCGCCGTCAAGCAAGCCTATACCAGGTATCTCCAGCGAGTGCCCGTATCGCCGGTTCAGCGTCTGGCCAAGGGTGTGGGCCCTGTCGAGTCGGCCATTACCGGCATCCACGATGCCGCCTCCAAGGCGGAACAGGCAGCGCGCTTGCGTCAACGGATGGTCGTGCTGTACCAGCAACTCAACCGGCGCAACCGGCTCTTTGACGATGCGCTCGATGATCTCTCGGCCAAGCGCTCCGCACTGGAACACATTCAAGAAGCCAACTCTGCTGCGAAAGGATCGGCGCGATGATGGATCTCCGACGCTATCGTCCCGAGCAGATCACCGCAGCGGGACAAGCACATGCCGCCTATGCAACGTCCGCCGAAACCTCGTCCCAGGAGGCGATCGCTCTCCTGAAAGAGTCCCTCTTCCGCGATCCGAGCGGCCAGTACTGGGCAGTGGACCACCTTGGGCAGCGCTGGTATCGCTGGGAGCATAACGCGTGGCAGATCGCAACCGCTCCCGAAGGGCCCCTCGAGGGACCGGCAGCTCTCGACATGCCGACAGAGCCATCCACAGAGATCACATTGGCAGACGATGACCTGCCAGTTGCCACCAGCGCCGTTGAGGCCGTCGCCGCGTTGGTCCAGCGGCTAGGATCCGCCTATTGCGAGGGACGTCTCTGCAGCTCCTATGCGCACGAGCTATTGGGTCGGATCGTCCTTGTCAGCTCCGAGGGCAGGGCCATGACGGTAGGAGTCGCCTCTGGGCAATGGTACGTCTTCCAGGGCGGCGCATGGTCACCGAACGCGACGCTGCCATCCGACGATGCCCTGTTGACGCGCAGCGAGCTGTCATCCTGGATTCAAGGAAACGACGGTCTCGGCGTCGACGGACACCCAAGTGCCGAGGTTGCCGAGTCGATTGCGGCGTTCCTAGTGCTGGGCGCCGGAACCCTCCCCGAGCCAGTGACCGAGCCCTGGGATCCCCCAGCCGAGGAACCTCCGATCTGGCCGCGCTGCCCCGCTTGCCAACGTGTCAACCTACCGGGCTACCGGCATTGCACCTGGTGCGGTCAGGCAGCTCCGCCCATCGCTGACGGTTCTCCGGCACCCCCAGGTGAGCCATCCGCCACTGGGACGCTGGCTTGTCCCGCATGCGGCAGTCCATGCCGCCCCACCCAGAGCTTCTGCGAGAAGTGTGGCGCGTCACTCGTGTCGGTGACGCCTCGCAACTGCCCCCGCTGCTCAGCGCCAGTCAAGGCAACGGACCGTTTCTGTGCCAAGTGCGGCGCCCCGATCGCGTAGAAAGGCTAGCCAGTGGTGGCAACACTCATCACCGTAGGCTCCGTCATCCTGACCTTCCTCGCCCTGTGGGGTCTTGCGCGGCAGCTTCGCAAAGACCTTCCCATCAGGGGCGACGGCCTGATATGGGGGCTAGTGGCAAGTATCGTGCTGCTGGGCATCAACCTTGCGCTGATGCGGCGGGCTGTGCGCGGAATCGCGGTGCCCATCGGCCTCGCAATAGGTCTCGCATTCGGGCTCGTCTGGGGGCAAGCCTCGCGCTTCTCAACGCGAGAGGGAGCCGTGTACGTCCGCCGATCGGTGTTGCATCTGGTCTTCTGGGGCATCTCGTACGCCCTCACGCAGGCGCTGGTATGGCTGGCACCCACAAGTTGGGTGTTGGCTGGCCTAACCGCAACAGCTTTCTCTGCTGGCACGACCATCAGCATGACGATCAACCATCTGATTCGCTACAGCTTAGCAGCCCGAAAGCTGCGACGCACAGCGAGCTAGCTGCTTCACGAGCCCAGAAGCAGCCGCTCCGTGAGCCACTCTCGCAAACCATCTGGCAGCCAGCGAGCTAGCATCGCCAAGATACGCGGCTCACATCCCACGCGATACCACCGTCGTGGCCTCTGTGCGGTCAAGGCTCGCAGGATAGCCCGCGCGATACGATCCGGCGACATTCCCCCCAATGCGCGCTCTTGGCCAAGATGCCGCATGCGCGCAATCTGAGGCCCATAGAGCGCCTGTACTTCCGGGCTCGCCAGAGCCAGAAGATCCTCCGACACAGTCAGCGAGCGCGCAGCCACGCCCGTGTCCACTAACCCCGGCTGGACCGATATCACAGCGATCCGCCACGGACGCAGCTCAAGACGTAACACCTCGGACAGGCGGTCGAGCGCGGTCTTGGATGTGACGTACGGCCCGAGAAAGGGGATGGGCACCAGAGCGCTAGCCGAGCTGATGTTGACGATGCGCCCTTGCCCGATTCGCAACAGGGGGAGAAAGGCTTGGATCATTCGCACAACACCCAGGACATTGACGTCAAACTGCTCTCGCCAGGCCTCCAGCGGAAGCCCCTCCAGGGGCCCAGCACGCGCGATGCCAGCGTTGTTCACCAACCCGACCAGCCCCGCCTCGCCCTGACGCTGCCGCACAAACGCCGCTGCATCGGCGACCGCCTCTGCGTCCGTGACATCACACAATAGTGGCGTGACGGCGCCACCTATCGCGCCCAACAGTTCGTCAGCGTCAGCGGCCTTGCGCACGGTACCATACACTGCGAACCCGGCGTCAACGAGGGTGCCGACGGTCGCTCGACCGATGCCCCGGGATGCGCCCGTCACCACAACGGCGCCCCTACTACCTACGTGATCCATACCAGCCTCGCTCTCCTCTCATCGCACATAGCCCCAATAATAGGATATCGGACGCTCAACACCAACCGGGGCTACGCTATCAAATATGGCGATGGGTGGCTGGACACACCCGTCGGCCTCCGTAGCATGCTGAGTTGTGAACCAAGCATGCGAAGGGAGGGCCGACGACTGCAAGGCAATCATATCACAGTTGAGCTATCGTTGCCCCCGGTGTGGACGGTGGACGGGTTCATACGCGCATATTGCAGCAGTTTCTGGGTTTGAGGCACCTCCTCACGCACTGGCAACAGGAGATCCTGAGCTACCTCTACTTCCCGGTGACGGATGGGTTTGCGGAGGGGAAGAGCAACCGGATCAAGGTCACCATTCGGAGTGGCTATGGCTATCGCAATCTGGAGAATCTGGGTCTCCGGATCCTGATGACCAACCACTCATCCAGCTATGCTGCGGCGCTGTGCTAATACCATGCTTTTTGACGTAGAACCAGCCACAGAGCCGTGTTGACAGTGGCTGGTGCCTCACGTATGCTCAGCAAATGAGCTGTGCGAGCAACCCGCGGTGAGGTATAGCATGACGTCTTTGGCAGAGATCGGCAACCGCATCACCGAGAACGTAGAAAAGGTCATCATTGGCAAACACCGCGAGGTGCAGTTTGTCCTGGTGGCCATGCTGTGCCGAGGCCACGTCCTCATCGAGGACGTCCCCGGCGTAGGCAAGACGGTGCTAGCCAAATCCTTTGCGCGCTCTATCGGATCCAGCTTCAGCCGGATCCAGTTCACGCCTGACCTGCTCCCCAGCGACATTACTGGGGTGTCTGTCTTTAGCCCCAAGACGCGTGAGTTCGAGTTTCGCCCGGGTCCCATCATGGCCCAGATCGTGTTGACAGACGAGATTAACCGGGCCACCCCCAAGACCCAGTCCGCGTTGCTGGAAGCAATGGAGGAGCGGCAGATCACGGTGGATCAAACCACCTATGCTATGCCAGACCCATTCCTCGTGCTCGCTACACAGAACCCAATCGAGTACGAGGGCACCTTCCCGCTCCCGGAAGCCCAACTCGACCGCTTCCTCGTGCGTATCAGCCTGGGCCACCCCACCCCCGAGCAAGAGATCGAGATCATGGACGCACAGCAACATCGCCATCCCTTGGAGACCCTCGAGCAGGTAGTCACCGTCGAAGAGCTCCAACAGGCGCAACGAGACGTGCGCGACGTGTACGTCGATCAGGTCATCAAGCAATACATCGTTTCCATCGTCTCGGCTACGCGTACCCATCCAGACATCTACCTGGGCGCCAGCCCGCGCGGCAGCCTGGGCCTGGTCAACACTGGACGTGCCCTTGCCGCTCTAGAAGGCCGCGACTATGTCTTGCCAGATGACATCAAGCGTTTGGCCGTGCCGGTACTAGCCCATCGGGTCATCGTGAGCCCGGCAGCGCGGATCCGAGACGTGGACACGCGCGACGTCGTCCAGGAAGTGCTTAGCCAGACACCTGTCCCCGGCACGAAAGCTTAGGCCCAACTCGTACGAACGACCCACTCGATCAAGCGAAAGCGCCCTGGATTCCAGCGCGGCCCCACCAGATGCTCGGGATTGCCTTCCGCCGGGCGAACTTGGCCGCTACGTCCCCATCCCCCCAATTCCCCTCTGGGACAATCCCCGTTCGCCTCTGCTCCTTACCTGCACGTTGACGGAGCCCATCGCGCTTCCTATACTCGCTGAGACAGTCAGCAACGAACTCGGAGCAAATCGAACCATGACACAGATCACGCCCATCCCCAACGGTAGCATTACCGCGGCGTCCGGGTTCCAGGCGGCAGGGCTATCGGCAGGACTCAAGGCCAGCGGTGCACTGGATCTCGCCCTGGTCTACTCGGAGGCTCCCTGCGCGGCCGCCGCGGTGTTCACCACCAACAAGGTAAAAGCGGCGCCCGTCCTATACGATCGCCAAGCCCTGGCGGCAAACTCAACAAAGATACATGCATGCCTTATCAATAGCGGGTGCGCCAACGCTTGTACCGGCGACATAGGCATGGCGGCTTCACGTGAGACGGCCGCGCAAACCGAACGTGCGCTGGGGATCAAGGCTGGAAGCGCGCTGGTGATGTCCACCGGCGTCATCGGCACTCAACTGCCGGTCGCCAAGATCGTCTCGGCACTGCCGCGTGCGGTGGCAGCCTTGGGCACCGGGCCGGATGCCGGCCTGGCCGCCGCGCAGGCCATCATGACCACAGACACTCAGCCCAAAGCTTTCGCCGTTCGCGTACACGGGGAGATGGGTACGTTCACCATCGCTGGGATGGCCAAAGGATCGGGCATGATCCACCCTAACATGGCGACCATGCTGAGTGTGCTCGTAACCGACGCCCCCGTCGTAGCGCCAGTCTTGGACACGGCGCTGCGTTCATGCCTGGAGAATAGCTTTAACGCCATCACGGTGGACGGCGACACCAGCACCAATGACACCGTCCTCCTTCTGGCCAATGGTCAGAGTGGGCTTACGGCCATTCGTGAGACCAAAGGTGAGATGTACGAGGCGTTTGCCGGAGGATTGCTTTGCGTGGCTCAGCATTTGGCGCAAGAGATCGTACGCGATGGCGAGGGCGCCACGCATTTCGTGCGGATCGACGTGCGGGGGGCGGCGTCCAGGGCCGACGCCAAGCGCGTCGCCAAGGCGATTGCTAACTCGCTTCTCGTCAAGACGGCCATCTATGGGCACGATGCCAACTGGGGAAGGATCCTCTGTGCGGCAGGCTATAGCGGCGCAGAGCTGGACCCGGATCGGGTCGAGCTGTGGCTGGGAGACCTCCACGTCGTGCACGAGGGAAAGCCGTACGATACGAACGAAGAACGTGCCCAAGAGATCCTAGCCCAGTATGAGGTCGCCATCACGATGAACCTGCAGCTAGGAACGGGAGAGGCCACCGTCTGGACGAGTGACCTCTCGCATCGCTACGTTGACATCAACGCCCACTATCGCACGTAACATCAGCTTTGAGGAGCTCAGCTCTCTCCAAGCAAACGCAGGGCAAGCTCGGCATAGACACGCGCCGCCGCCTGCAGGTCTCGGATGCGTACCTGCTCCTCGCTGGTGTGTGCGTAGCGCTCCTCGCCGGGGCCGAACCCAATGGTCGGTAACCCCGCCACCCCGGCAGTGTACACCCCATCTGTGGAGAACTCCCAACGCGTCACGCGGGGAACATAGCCCAGGGTACGTTCAACGACGGATGTGGCCGTCGTCACAAGCGGGTGATTAGCCGGTGTCACCCACGCCGCGAACTCTTGCCGACCGTGCACTTGGTGCCCGGTGTACGATGTGGCCCGATGCTCATCCACCTGGATGGAAGCTTGCACACCCTCGCGGCTGATGATGCTCCGCAGCTCGGCAATAGCCTTCGCCCCGGTTTCGCCGCCCGTCAAGCGTCGGTCCAGGTACAGTGAGCAGGCATCTGGGACGGCATTCCGGCTGCCCGCGATGCTGCGGATATCCGTCACGGCAATGCTCCCCTTGCCGAGGAACGAGTCCTCACCCAGTTGGGCCGCAAGAAGCTCCACGCCAACCACGACCCGCGCTGCCTGGTAGATCGCATTGACGCCTTGCTGAGGCATCGACGCGTGGCAGGCGCGCCCTCGGACTGTGATCTCCAGCGCGATGCGCCCTCGATGCCCACGCGCGATCTGGAGGTTGGTCGGCTCGCCTAGCACCACCCAATCGGGCTGCAGACCTTCCACATCGATGGCGTGCTGGATCCCCATCCCCTCGCAGGGCTCCTCTTGCACCACGCCCACCACATACAGCGTCCCGCCCAAGCGTGCCTTGGCCCTGGCGACCGCCTTGGCGGCATACACCATGGAGGCTAGGCCACCCTTCATATCCGCTGCGCCGCGACCGTAGAGCACGCCGTCAGCAATCTCGCCCCCAAAGGGATCGCGTTCCCAGCAGGAAACTTCGCCAACGCCCACGGTATCCATGTGGCCATCGAAGAGCAAGACGGGCCCCTCGCCGGAACCAACGCGGCCAATCACATTGCCCAGGGCATCGATGTGGACCTCGTCGCAGCCAGCATCCTCGAGCTCGGATACCATAGCCTGGGCCACGGCGCCCTCGTGCGTAGACACGCTCGGGATGCGCACAAGCTTCTGTGCGAATCGCACCACACCCTGATCATCCACTGTCACCTTTGATAGCGCCATCAGATCTGTACATCCTTCCCGTCGCTGCCATCCCTGCTAGTAGGCCCCGGTACCCTTGAGCACCGTCGGCACCGTCCGCAACAGAATGCGGAGATCCAACGCAGGTGACCAGTTCTCGATATAATAGATATCCAGTAGTACCATTTCGTCAAAGGTCAGCTCACTCCGGCCACTCACCTGCCACAGACCGGTGATGCCTGGGAGCGCATCCAGCCGCCTACGGTGCCAGGGCGCATAGCCTGATACCTCGCTCTCCAGCGGCGGGCGCGGCCCCACCAGGCTCATATCCCCACAGAGCACGTTCCACAGCTGCGGCAACTCGTCTAGGCTGGCGCGCCGAATCCACTTGCCAACACGCGTGCATCGCGGGTCATCCTTCAGCTTGAAGATAGGGCCATCAGCCTGGTTCTGACTTTTAAGAGTAGCTACTTTTTGCTCAGCACCCTCGAACATCGACCGGAATTTGAACAGCGTGAAAGCGCGTCCTCCTCTGCCCACGCGTCTCTGACGAAAGATGATGGGACCTGGAGAGTCCAATCGGATGGCAAGAGCGATCAAGCCCATAAGAGGTGAGAGCACTACCAGCCCCGTCGCCGCGATACACACGTCCATGACGCGCTTGGCAATCCTTCGCCACGTCTGTAGAGAGGGCTCACGTAGACTCAGGAGGGGAATACCGCCAAGATCCTCCACTGCCACCCGTGCCACGGACATCTGGAACATATCGGGCACGACCTGGACCCGCACACCGTGCGCTCGACACGTCTCCACGATCTGCCTTATCTGTCGGGGACGATCCCAAGGCAGTGTAACGATAACGGTATCCACCTGACTGTGGCCCAGCATCTCGCCAAGTCGGTCGGTCCCGCCAAGAGCGGGGAATCGCCCAATGTCGCACGCGGCGCGAGCCGGATCGTCATCGAGAAAACCCACGATGCGATAAGCCAAGTCTGGCCGCGCGCAGATTGTCTGCATCACCGAGCGGCCCACGTCGTCGGCGCCCACGACCAATAGCGATGCTACCCCCACGCCCCGCTGGCGTAGCCGAGCAAGCACCGCTTGCTCAACGGCCCGCCCGACTCCCAGCAACAGCACGCAAGCAACACCGGTATACCCAAGAATGAGTCGCGAGTAGTAGCTCGGCGTAGCAAAGAAGACTATGATGGTCATGGTGGCGATGCCAAGGATGACTCCCCGAAACACCACGATCATCTCTTCCACGTAGCGTCGTCCCCGAGCATGGCGATAGGCACCCTCGGCGGCAAGAAAGAGCACAATAAGGGCTACAAGGCCTAGCATGCTTGGAACGTAGCGGCTCAGCGGCACGTAGAACGTCGGCTCGACCTCTCGCCACCATTGGAGCCGATAGCGCACATAGTAGGCCAACACAAAGGCCAGCGCCACCAGGGCGGCATCCACCACAGGCTTGGCGTAGGCCCACGGACGCAGCCTGTCACGCTTGACGCTCATGTCGCCACCTCGCGGTAGAGAGCGACCGTGCGGCGCGCGGTGTTCTCCCAAGAGTACTGTGCTGCTCTCTCGCGACCGGCCACCACCAACGCTCTGCGTCGTTCCTCATCGCCGAGGAGCGAGAGCATCTCGGCCGCGATCTGCTCGGGCTCTCTGGGATTGATGGTCACACCGGCCTTGCCGATCACCTCCGACATGGCTGGCACGTTGGAAGCCAAAACGGGCACGCCACAGGCCATTGCCTCCAGAGGCGGCAGGCCAAACCCTTCATACAAGGAGGGATAGACGAACAGATCGGCCGTGCCGTATAGGGCCGCCAGATACTCTGAGGGCACATAGCCAATCAAGAAGACATGCTCTTGCACGCCCGCAGCCCGTACCGCCTCGTAGATAGGCTCATCGTACCAACCCTTGCCTCCCGCAATGACCAGCCCATGCTCGACGCCCGAACGTCGTGCGATGCCATAGGCTTCAATCAAGGTCGGTAGGTTCTTGCGAGGCTCCAGCGTGCCTAGGTAAAGAACGTACCGCTCCGGTAGATCATAGTGAGCTCTGAGAGCAGCTATTTCCTCCTCCGAGGGCGTATGCAACTCCGGGTTGACGCCGTTCGGGATCACACGTACTCGAGCTGGAGATACATCTAGGATCTCAATCACGTCACGCGCGGTAGTCTCGGACACAGCGATGATGGCAGCCGCTCGCCGCGTCGTCGCGCGAGTGATGCGCTGTAGGTAGCATCTCCGCGCAGGGGGGAACAGATGCGGGAAGAGATAGAAGCTCAGGTCGTGCAGTGTCACGATCTGAGGACACCTGGAGAACAGAGGCCCGGCATACACCGGCAAATGCAGGACATCAACGCCTGCGCTGCATGCAGCTCTCGGCAATGCCACTTGTTCCCACAAGATGCGCGCCACAGCCGAGCGCCCTGGCACCCGGGTGCTGCGCACATCCCAACCAGCGTAAGCTCGGGTCCTGTCGCCGCCGAACGCCGTATAGCGCACATCAGGGGAGACACCGGGCAGCATCGTCATCAACCAGTGGATATACTGGCTGACGCCAGCGTTGCGGTATCCGCTTTCTGACGAAAGAAGCTGCGCGTTCAACCCCACGTGCAGCCGTTGGCTTGGCGCAGGAATAGCCTCATTGCTCATATCGCGGGCATTATACCATCAGCAAGGCATCCCCCCAAGACATAGCCCCTGTGCGCGTGGAGCCGCTAGCCGGCGGATCGAAGCAGCTCGTGATAGAACGATACGGTCTGAGCGGCGACCTGCGCCTGGGTGTAGCGTTCCAGGACGCGAGACCGCCCCTTCTCGCCGAGGCGCTGGCGCATGGCAGCGTCGCTCAATAGCGTGCCAAGGACCATCCGGAGCGCCCGGGGGTCGCCCTCTGGCACGACCAGGCCAGCATCGCCGATGACATGAGGAATCTCGCCCGAATCGGAACCAACCACCGCTACTTGGCAAGCCATCGCCTCGATAAGAACGCGACCAAACTGCTCAGCCCAGTTGCGTCGTGTGAGCGATGGAAGCACCAGGATGTCCATTTGCCCCAGCCGAGCCGGCATGTCACCAGAGGGAATATGCCCCAGGAAACGCACGCGTCCCATCAACCCCTCGCGACCGAGTCGGTCTCGCAATGCCGACTCTAGAGGCCCTTGCCCTACCAGATGCAACTCCCAAGACCCCGCCAAGCCCTCCAGGGCCTCTATGAGCACCCATAGGCCCTTTTCAGGTACCAGCCTACCCGCGTAGCCAATCACCACGGGGCCATCGGTTCGCCTGCGTTCCGGTGGCGCGAACAGCTCCGGATCGACGCCGAACTGCGGCATCACCGCCAGCGGCCCAGCATAGCCCTTGGCGCGCAGCACCTCGGCGGCAGCGCTGTTCCCAGCGATGGCGCCAACCGCGTGACGGTGGACATATCGCTCCATGGCCGCAAACGGCCACGGGTACCGACGATGCAGGTTCTGCCATGTGAAGAACAGACATGGCACGCCTTCCGCTTGAGCAGCACGGAAAGCGAGGTAGGTCGCCAGGTTATAAGGCTCCTCATCCACGTGGACCAGATCGGGATGCAACTCTCGCAGCGCCAACCCAAGGCCAGGATAGAAGTGGAGATGAAAGGAGCCATTCAGAAGCAAAGGCTCCACACGCATGGCATAGCCCTGTGTATGGCCTCGCTCGAGGGATAGGCGTTGCCGGCCCTCGCGCCACGATGGCGGGACAATCACCGTGAGCTCGACGTCCTCGTGAGCAGCGATGCCCTCGAGCTTGGTCTGATAGCTGCCGACGACGCACGCCTTGGAGATCATCACGACATGCACAGCATCACCCCAGTCATACACCTATCGGCCCCAGAGTAGGTCCCTCTTTGACACCTGGCCAAAGCTGCGATAGCATGGCGATGTTGGGGCGGTGGCGGAATGGCAGACGCTGCGGACTTAAAATCCGCTGGATTTTGTCCATGAGGGTTCGAATCCCTCCCGCCCTACTGCGTCCAGGTGCCATGCACCGGATGCTGCCCGACTTGTCTCCGCGATCTCGCCCATGAGAATCGCCCCTCCCCGTCACGATCCGCGTAGATGCCACGCAGCGGGTGCGCCCGAACCTTATCCGGCGGACCACCCTGCCGTGCCCGCCCTGCCTCACCCCAAGGGCGTTGACGCTCCTGGCCTTCACACTCAGCATCAAGGGCTCATACCGTTACTATAGCCGGCTGCCAGCGCATTGCCAACGGTCATGCTCTCACTCGTCTGCCACACGCTCGCGGGCACTTGCATCATCGCGCATTCGATGCCATGATCTGCCGAGTGGACGTCAAAGCTGGCCTGGGCGCAGAACCAGCTCACGATCAATACACCCACACCGCGAGCTCAGGGGACCCGGATCCATGATCAAGATCGCCGAACTGCTGCCACCGCACCCCAATCCGCTCTGGAAGCTAGCGCGACAATGCGGCGTCGATCACGTTGTGGGCACAATGGACTTCAGCCGGGGGCTCGATGTCGACCGCGAAGCGCTACCCTGGAGCTATTCGTCGCTGCTCCACCTCAAGACGCAATACGAGGACGCTGGGTTCAAGCTTGCCGTCCTCGAGAGCCGTCCTCCCACTCACAAAGCCAAACTTGGCCTGCCTGGTCGTGATCAGGAGATCGAGGCCGTCCGTGACCTCATCCGCAATATGGGCGCGCTAGGGATCCCCGTCTGGTGCTACGAGTGGATGCCCGTGTTCAACTGGCTGCGCACTTCCCTAGCCCTGCCCACGCGCGGCGGCGCGCTCACCACGGCCTATGACCACGACCTGATGCGTAAGGCCCCCCACACCAAGTACAAAGTCGTCACGGAGGATCAGCTCTGGGAGAACCTACGCTACTTTCTGGATGCCGTGGTACCCGTCGCCGAAGAGGCCAACGTCAAGCTGGCCATGCATCCCGATGACCCACCCATCTCGCCCATCCGCGGGCTTGCGCGCATCATGCGCAGCGTAGGCAACTTTCAGAGGCTCATCGATCTGAAGCCAAGCCCCGTGAACGGCATCACACTCTGCCAAGGCAACTTTACACTGATGACGGACGACCTGCCAGCCGTGATCCGGCACTTTGGCGAGCAGCAACGCATCTTTTTCGTGCACTTGCGCGATGTGCGTGGCACCGCCGAGCAGTTCGTTGAAACCTTCCACGATGACGGTCAGACGGACCTCCTGGCATGCCTGCGAGCCTACCGTGAGATCGGCTACGATGGGGTGCTGCGCCCCGATCACGTGCCCACTTTGGAGGGCGACAGCCATGAGAACCCTG
>CAZTMY010000020.1:0-15995 GCA_964614895.1 uncultured Anaerolineales bacterium | reverse complement strand
CCGAGCAAGGGGATCGTCGCTCGATAGTGAAAGGTTGGATCCGGGTAGAGCACCCAGCCCAGAGTCGCCTTGGCCAGTTGCCCCAAAAAGACCGTCGCCTCGCTCACGCCTCGCCGAGCAGCCTCCTCCGCCAGCCATCCCGACGGTCCAATGGCTAGCATTCGCCACCGGGCCATCATGTCTGCCGGGTGCGCGCGCCAAAACATCAGCAGAGGCATGGAGGCCACCGCGGCGCCCGAAATTACCAGCGCCAGCACCGGCACGGCCCGACGCCAGTAGCCATCACGTCCGCGCGACGCGAGCAACACGTAGGCCGCCACCAACAGCGGTACCATACGCGCGCCCATGTAAAAGTAGACTCCCATCCCCGCAAGCAGGCCCCCTAGCAACGCCCAGCTACGGCTCTGCTCCTCGATGCCACGATGGACGCAGTAGAGTGTGGCCAAGGCCAGCGCGGGATCCCAGGTGTTGTTCATGCCCAGCCGGCCAAAGTGAATGGCAAAGTGGTACCCGACCAACACGAAGGTTGCCAGCAATGCCACTCGTCTCCCAAACAGCCGCCGGGCAAGGAGATACAACAGCGGCACCGTCGCCGTTGACACGAGCGCAGAACTGACGCGAAGGGCGGTGACAGTCCGCCCGAACGACCAGACAAAAGGCGCTTGCAGGAAAAAGTAGAGCGTGGGATGCGAGAGCCATCCCGTGGCAAAGGGATTCGTTAGTTGGCCAGCCAATACCCTCGCTGCCTCCAACCCCATGGAGGCCTCGTCTCCGGACAAGACTGTGGGCACAATCTCCAGCGACCAGAAGCGCAGAGCGCCAGCCGCCAACGTGAGGCCGGCCACAGCTACTGCCTCGGGCGACGGATGGGTCGCGCGTCGAGCAACTCGCCTGATCATCTCAGGGACGGCATGCCAGTTCACCACCGCACCAAGCGCGAGCAACATCGAGACGCCCCACCACGCCAGCAGATCCCAGCGCGCGGCTTGGGGTTGGCGACGGAGTGACGCGCCGCCCAAGAGCAGACTGCCGACCAGCGATGCTGCCAGAAGCCCAGTCCGCAGCCAGGAGCGCCCCAAGAAGACCCAGAAGCTACCCAGAACCCCACGACCGCTCTCAGCGGGCCGCGAGGCCATGCGACGGGCTGCCCACAGGTACGCGCCCACCGCCAGGCACCAGAGCACTAGCCCGCGTAGCAATGCCCCCTCACCGCAGCTCCACAACACTTGCGCGGCAATGCCCAGCAACAGCGCCACCACTACCAACAGGCATGTTACGCGAGAGCCCCTCGAGACCATGGTCCTAGTCCTTGATCGCGAGTACGGCGAGATTGACGAAAGAGCGCGCGTTTCGCATCAAGCGTGAACGCTCGTTCCAGCTATCCACCCAGTTCAGTATGCGTAGCGCCCACGTGAGTGGGCTCCAGGGATTCTGAGGATTCTCGGTGCCGCGGAAACGGTCCGTGGAACGCGCCACAGCGTCGGGCAGCAATCCGCGCTGCAGCATCGTCTTGCCCACCGTGTACACCAGGAACTGGCTGCCAGGAAAGCAGTAGTGCGTGAGATCGGCCCTGTCGAGGATGCGCAAGCCCTGAGCGACCACGAGTTGCTCAAGCTCCTGCCGATCGTACAGACGCACGTGGTTGGCCCAGATGCCAGCAAATGGGCCACGCCGTACCGGGGGCAAGCCGAGCTCGGTCAGTGCCCAGTTGAGGGGATCGAACCACCCAGAGAAGCGCTTTGGCGGTACCGTGATGGCCAGCAAGCCACCTGGAGCCAGAACCCGCACCACCTCCCGCAGTCCGGCCGCATCATCATCGAGATGCTCCAGCACCTCAGAGAGGATGACCCTATCAAAGGCGGCGTCGGGGAACGGCAGCCTTTCGATTCGCGCGCGAGCCAAGAGGGCGTGGCCAGTCAGGTGTGCCCTTGCGTAGGCCAGAGCGTGCGTGTCCAAGTCCACGCCTGCCAGTCTGAGATCCGGCCAGAGCGTCGCAAACGCCTTCAGGTAGAAGCCCATGCCCGTGCCGCCGTCCAGCACCGCCTGCCCAGGCTCAGGAACAAGTCGCCGGAGTACCCAACGCACACGGCGTTTGTACGCCGTATCGCTCTCGTTGCGGAGTAACTGGTCTAGCAGGCGCTCCTGCTCGCCAGATAGCGCCCTGGACGCATCCATGAGGCCTCTCCCCCGCCCTCACACCAGGCTCTGAAGCAACTCTTCATAGTCGCTGACGGCCTTTTCCACGTCAAACACCGCCTCGATATACTCGCGCGGTCGCAGATAGGCCTCCCGGTCACGGATGACAGCGACGATTCCCTCAGCCAAAGCCTGGGGATCTCGGGGCGCAACTAACCGCCCCATTCCACTCAGTTTGATCACCTGCCGCGCACCAGGGATGTCCGTCGCCACAACCGGCGTGCCGCTGAGCATCGCCTCCACCTGAACACTCGCAAAGCAATCGGTGCGGCTGGGAAGGCAGAACACATCGCACATCGCATAGAATTGAGCGAGGCGCGCCGGGTCGCGAATGAGCCCGAGCGTCACGAGGTGATCGCTGTACGCCTCCAGCAGAGGCCGGCAGGCCTCATAGAATCGCTCGTACGCCACATGATGCTCGCCAGCAAACACAAACTTGGCCTTTGGAAGCTCTCGAAGCACCAGCGGGATCGCTTGGAGCAAATAGTCAAAGCCCTTCTCATGCACGAATCTCCCCGCAAAGCCAACCAGTGGACATCCCTCCAGACCGAGCTCGCGCTTCCACACCAGCGGATCTTCGGCCGGGCGGGGGAACACCACCGGCGGCAGGATAGGGACGGTCTTGGAAGCGTGCGGCCGCAGGAACGCCGAATGCTCCACATAGTCGGACGTGTAGATGCTAATCCGGTCCGCCTCCGCCGCGCCCCAATCCAACAATCGCCCGACTAGATGCTGGACCACCTGATCCCACGGTGATTCGGGCATCACCAGGTCACCATGGTGGGTCATGAGAACCTTGCGGCCGGCACGATGCGCTAGCCAGCTCACCAACCAAGCCTCGAGCATAGGCGTATGGAGCTGCACTACGTCGTGCTCGTGCACAAGACGCCAAACGGTCAGAGGATAACCTGGCATCACCTGTCCACGCGATAGCCGGAACCATGCTGGTACGCGAACGATGCGCACGCCGTTGTGCCTCTCCTCGCGAGGCAAGTCTCGGCTGTACCATGACGTCACTACCGTGATCTCATGATCGCGAGCTGCCAATCCCTCGGCAATGCGTTGCGCAAAAGCCGTGAGCCCCGTCCAGTGCGGGTAATAGTAGGTGAGCGCTGTCAGCACCTTCACGATGCGTCCGGCTCCCCACTACTGACTACTGAAGGCTCCGCCGCCCGCGAGTCGGCAAGCTCACGCGCCGTGCCCAGGCTCAAGCCCTCTTGCGCCAGACCTATCACTCCGAGCGCTATGAGCGCCAACATGGTGAACACATGTAGTCCCAGCGCATAACCAGCGGCCTGGCTTTGCGACACATCATACACCAGGAGCGCCTGCACTGTCGCCCACTCAAAGACTCCCAAACCACCCGGCGACGCCGGAATCGCCATGCCTAGCCCCGTAGCAACCAACACCAGGGCAGCAGCGTGGAACGGGAGATCGGTCATACGAAAAACGGCCATCAGCACATAGTTGAATAGCGCATAGCCTATCCAGATCGCCCCCGAGGAAAAGACTAGACCCGGGGCGCGCCGCAGGTCCAACAGCACGCTGAACCCTTTTACGAGGTCTGTGAGTCCCGACTGCACCTGGGGGCAACCGATCAACGGAATCCGGCCTATTGCACGCCAAAGCAGATCAACGCCTCGGTCTCCATAGTCTGCCAGCACCAGCATGCCCAATACCGCCACGACGGCGATGCTGCCCAGAGTCAGCCCGGCGGCAGATGCCCACGGGGGAAGCGCCACAAAGGGGATCAGCGCCAAAAGCATTAGCACAACGGTTAGCATATCCAGGATGCGCTCCATCAGAACGGTCGAAAGCCCCTGACCAATGCCGCCCTTGGCGCGTCGGCCCACCAGAATGCCACGAACGACCTCGCCAGCCTTGGCGGGGAACGTATTGTTGAGCAAGTAGCCGATGTTGACCAAACGGAAGAGCCAAGCCAGGGAGAGCGTTCGCTCGCTGTCGAGTAGTAAGCGCCAGCGATAGGCACGCACCAGGTTGATGGCAACAAGCAGCGCCAGCGCGAGGATGAGGTAGGCATAGCGAGCGTGAGAGAAAAGACTCCACAACTCGCCCCAGTCGAGTTTGCGCAGGACGAGGCATAGGAACAGGAGGCTGATAGCTATCCCCAAGGCAACCTGAACCCGACGTTTTCGCATGGTGCTCCCTGCCCATCACAAAGGCGGCCCCGGGATGGGGCTACACGAGCGCCGATTATAGCATCGCTCTACGCCCAGCGCCAACGGAGCCTGGGGCCGCGCCTTAGGGGTCCGGAATGGTCGCGCCCTCAGACAGGGGCACTGGCATGTGCGCGCCGGGCTCCGTCTCTAGGCCGCGCAAGACGCGCCAGCCAAAGGCCGAAAGCCCCAACAGCGCGGCCCCACCCGTCCCGGCTAGCATCACCGTCCGCACACCGACGAGATCGGCCACAGGCCCCACGATCGCCAACCCGATGGGGGACATGGCCCGCGCCAGGCTCCCCATCACCGTCAACACCCGACCCTGAACAGCCGGATCCACGCGCTCTTGCATCAACGCTTGGATCGCCCCATTGCACATCGAGTTCATCACGCCCGCGACCAACATGCCCCCGAGTCCCAAAGCGAGCAGGCTCGGCGGCATGGCAGCCAGTGTCATCCCACCAAGGCCTGTGCCCACCACACCCACCAGCACCGTGCGCAGGCGCTTTCGGAAACCGCCCCATGCCCCCAACAGCAAACCGCCAACAATGACACCGGCGCCGAACGCTGACTGGATCGCGGCCAGCTCGGGGGGCCCTCCTCCCAGGTGCTGCGTCACCAACAGCGGCAAGAGGGCAAAGGCCGGACTGAACAGCAGGTTCAGGCAAGTAGCCAAGAGGATCAGAGCCGCCAGGGCACGCCACGCCATCACGTAAGCCAGTCCAAATCTGACATCCCGCCACAGAGCTCGTGCGGGATTGGTATCCCGCTCGACGGCGGTCCTCTCAGGCTGTGGCACCGCCATCACTAACAGCGGCAGAATGGCGAGGGCGGCTGTGCCCACATCGACTAGCATGATGTTGTGTAATGGCATCAGGCTGAGCAGCAAAGCTCCCAAAGGCGGCGCCGCCAGGTCCACCGCCCCGCGGATCGCCTGGTTCAGGCCCGAGACGCGGGTCAAGTGCGCCTTGGGCACCATCAAAGCCGTGGAAGCCTGCATGGCGGGCATGTGAAAGCTCCCCGCCAGCGAGCGTACCATCAACGCGACATAGACGTGCCACATGTCCATGATCCCTCGGCTGAGCAGCCAGGCCAGCCATGCGGAGGCTAGAGCGATCACGCCGTCCGCGACGACCATCACCACCCGCCGGTTCCAGCGGTCCACCAGGGCACCAGCGAATGGCCCCAAGAGAATGCCGGGCAGCATGGCCACCAACGAGGCCGTCGCCAACGCTGTCGCCGAGCCGGTCGTTTCGGTGACCCACCACACCAGGGCGAAATGGGCCAGCGCGCTGCCGATCAACGAGGCCGCCTGCCCCAGCCAGATGACGCCAAAGCGCGTCAGCCACCCCCGAGCGGCCTCGTTTTGTGTTGCCACAGCTCGCATCCTCTCTTGATGGTCGGTGTCATATTCGCCATTGTACAGGACCGTCTTCATACCAAATTCATACTAGGATAGATCAAGCCCCATTGTGCCATCTTTGCAGGAGACGAGCCCAGCTCCTCACAACGCCCTTGACCATCCAACTGCCCGGGGTGGCTTGACATCCGGCCCATGCACGTGCATGATGAAGCTGTGTCTCAGTCGGTGACTATGGCGATGGGCACATGGCGGCGAGATCGAGGAGACAGGCTCCCATGATCACCTATACGCGTCAGACCTGGATTGGTCGCGCTTGCCTGCTCGTATTGTGCCTGATCGTGGCCCTCCTGGCGTTCCCACCCGCTGGCGCGGCCCAGGCGCCGGCACCACCTATCATTGTCGCCGAGATCCGAGGCGTCATCAACCCCATGACCGCCAACTATGTCGAGCGCACTCTCGCGCGCGCCGAGCAACGTGGGGCTGGGCTGATAATCCTCACACTGGATACGCCCGGTGGCGTCGAGACCGCCATGCGCGACATCGTCCAGCATCTCCTCGAATCACCGATCCCAGTGGTCGTTTATGTGGCTCCCCAAGGGGCACGCGCCACCTCGGCGGGTCTATTCATCCTGCTGGCGAGTCACGTGGCCGCCATGGCGCCCGCCACTCATGTCGGCGCCGCCCATCCCGTCGTCTTGGGCGTGGAGCTTGACGAGGTCCAGGCCGCCAAGCTCGTCAGTGACTCGGCGGCCTTTGCTCGAAGCATAGCTACGACCCGTGACCGCAACGCCGAGTGGGCCGAGCTCGCCGTGCGCGACAACCTCTCGCTCACCGCCGCCGAAGCCCAGGCCCAAGGCGTAGCCGACGTGATCGCAACGGATCTCGACGCCCTGCTGGCCAAGCTCGACGGCCGGGCCGTGGCGACGAACACGCAAGAGTTCACCCTGGCCACATTGGGCGCACCCATCGAGCGGCTGCCCATGAACCTGGCCGAGCAGTTGATGCACATCATCAGCAATCCGAACATCGCCTACCTGCTGCTCTCGTTGGGCATGTTGTTCTTGCTGGCCGAGATCGCAGAGCCCGGCCTAGGGTTCGGGGCCGCAGGCAGCGTCATCGCCTTTGTCCTCGCTTTCCTGGCCCTCGGCAACCTGCCAGTCAACTGGGCCGGCGTGACCCTCCTCGGCGCCGGAGTGGCCTTTTTTGTAGTGGGCTTACTCACCGATACGGAGATCATCGTGACTCTCACCGGCATCGTGCCGTTTGTGCTCGGATCGCTGCTGCTCTTTTCGCCCTTTACCCCCGTGTCGCCCTCTGCGCCCGCCGTCCGCGTCAGCCCCTGGCTCATCGGTGGCATGTCCGCCTTGGTGCTGCTGATGACGTTTGGCGTGCTGCGTGCCGTGTTCAAGGCGGCCAAGCTCCCGCCGCAATCGGGCGCCCAGCGGCTGGTAGGGTTTGCCGGTGTCGCCCTGACAGACCTCACCCCCACCGGCCAAGTACAGGTGGATCAGCAACTTTGGAGCGCGGCTTCTGTGGCTGGCAACGTGCGCGCTGGGGAGTCGATCATCGTCGTCGGAGTCGCTGGCGTCCGCCTCCAGGTGAGGCCAGCGGATGATGCCCCTGTGGACCCGGGGCATTAGCCCCGGCGCATACCCAATAGAGGAGGATCAACGTGGAGACCCTTGTTCTGATCATCATCCTGGCCATCATGGGCGCCGTCGTGCTGGCCATGTCAGTGCGCATCGTGCCCGAGTACAAACGCTTGATCGTCTTTCGCCTGGGGCGCTCGCTGGGCGCGCGAGGACCGGGCATCGTGCTGCTGATTCCATTCGTCGACCGCGCCCAAGTGGTAGACCTACGCGAGGTCTTTTTCGATGTCCCCCCGCAAACCTGCATTACCAGCGACAACGCCTCCGTCTCCATAGACTTGCTGGTCTATGACAAAGTCATCGACCCTGTGCGCAGCGTGCTCGAGGTCAAGGACTTTACCGGAGCCGCCCGTGGCCTCGCCATCACCACCCTCCGCGCTGTCGTGGGGTCCATGACGCTCGACGATGTCCTCTCCAAACGCGACGAGATCAACCAGATGCTCCATGAAAAGCTGGACGTCATCACGGATCGGTGGGGCATCCGCGTCACCACCGTCGAGATCCGTGAGGTCGTCCCGCCCCGAGCCATCGAGGATGCCATGACCCGCCAGATGGCTGCCGAGCGCGACCGCCGCGCCACCGTGACCACGGCCGAGGGGAACCGTGAGGCCGCCATGCGCGTCGCCGAGGGCGAGCGCCAAGCGATCATCCTGCGCGCCGAAGGCGAGCGTCAAGCGACCATCCTTCAGGCCGAGGGCGAGCGCAAGGCTGCCGTGCTCCGTGCTCAGGGCGCAGCGGATGCCCTGAAGGCCATCTATGACGTGGCTCACGGCATTGACAGCAAGACCATGACCCTCCAGTACCTGGACGCTCTGCGCGCCTTGGGCGAGGGCCAGGCAACAAAGTTCGTCATCCCGACCGAGTTCCTGCAGATGGTGCGGGGCATCACCACCCACGCCGGCGAAGCACTGAAAGACTAGCCCGACCTGCGCCGCCAGAGTACAACGCTCCAGGCGAGCCTTCGCCTGGAGCGCTTTGCCGCCTGTCGCTACACCAGGTCGATCAGCCAGCGCCGCAGAACCCACTTCAGCGCGCTGAGCCCCACGATGCCGGCCAACACCACCACGATCACATAGAGGCTCGTCTCGCCCAGCACCAAGCCTAACGCTAGGCTAGCCGCCGGCGGATGCTCGGTGGAAGTGACCACCATCCCGAACACGGCCAGCCCAACGGCCAAAGCGCTGACCACCGCACGCCAGACATGGGTCCATAGGGGTGGCAGTCCGCCAGGCATGGCCTCGAGACACAACCGACACAGACTCCCCACGACGATGCCTACCACGTAGCCGCCCACCAGATGCCGCGGGCTGGAGAGCAGCCGATGCGGCATAGTAAAGGCCACAAAGGCGCTGGCGCCGAGCGACGCGATTACCGTAGCGTGCGTGACCGCCTCCAGCGCCGCCAGCACCAACAGCATCGACAGCGTAGCCAGGGCGCACTGCCCAATGTATCGGCCGGGGTGTCTCCAGAACTGCGGGTCCAAAAGATGCAGCGAGCCAGGCTTGTTCACAGCCGCCACCCCCTGGCCACCTCGGCCGCTTTGGCGAACTTGGCCACCGTCACCCCCGGCGGGCACGAGTCCGAGTTGGCCAGCACAAAGCGCCCCTTGCCGCCGCGGCCTACACCCTCCGCCAGCACCTGCTCCACATAGGGCCCCAGCTCCTCCAGCGACAGATTCAGGAACTGAGTGGGCTCGATCCCGCCAATGATGGGCCAGTCGTCGCCCACCAAGGCGCGGGCCTCGGCCAGGGCGATATCGCCCGTCGGCGGCGGCGAGAGGCTCTCCACACCAAAAGTGCCCGATTCTACCATCGGCCCCAGAATCGCTCGTAGGTGACCGCAAGCGTGCTGGATGTACCGCCTGCCCGCCCCGCCCAGCAGGCGACACCACTGCGCGATCTCGCTGGCGATGTAACGCCGGTACGCACGGGGCGAATAGTTCTGGGTGCTGGAATCCTCCCACGTCAGGTAGTAGCGATAGGGTGCCTCCAGCGCCAGTTCAGCAGCCTGGAGGTCCTTTGCTACCATGGTTTCCCACAGCGCCTGGACGGTCTCCCGATAGTCGGCCAGCGCATAGGCCAGCTCCTCGGTGCCAACCAGGTGTTCC
Organism: uncultured Anaerolineales bacterium; assembly: GCA_964614895.1. Lineage (GTDB taxonomy): Bacteria > Chloroflexota > Anaerolineae > UBA1429 > UBA1429 > DAIRUQ01. The sequence continues at coordinate 6,500 of CAZTMY010000020.1, read as the reverse complement.
ACCAGGTCCTGAAAGGCCGACTTGCCGCGAGGCAACAGCATCCCGATGGACAGTCCCTCGCGCCCATTGCCCTCCAGATGCTCCCTGACGGGTTCCAGATCGAGGGTATACTGCGTGTGCTCCTCCAGCCAGAGCTGCACCTTGTAGTCAGCCTGGGTCTTGAGGGGGTGCTCGACCAGGAACTCGGTCTGCTCGCCAGCCGCTGCCGTCTTTAGGTAGGCGCGCTGCAGCGAGCCCACAGGCGTGACGGTCTCTACCACGCGACGCGCCCCATCCTGCCACGTCCGCAACTGCACCGTCTCGGGCAAGAACGCCCGCACCGGGCAGGGCGCACCGCGCCATAGCGGGTCCGCGCCGATTTGGTGATGGAAGGCGAGTTGCCCGGCGTCCTGCACCGCCTGGGGCAAGCTCTCCCACACATACGCCAGGAACGGAGAGAACGGCACCCGATCGGCCGTCTCGCCCTCCAAGGCGGCGACGAGACGCTCTTGAGAGCTCATATCCAATCCCATCCCAAGCCCCTTTCTACGCCAGAATCCGGGGCTATCTCGGCAATGCGGCGCCCCAGTAGATCACGTCGTGCCGGTTATAGTCAAAGGCAAAGTGGATGTAGCCCGACTCCTCGTCCAGGACGCCATCGGGATACGCCAGCATCCCCGGAAAGCGCACCAGGTCGCGCTGATAGCCCCACGTGCGCATGTCATCGTCCGAGATCCACAGCGAGAGCGGATTGCGGTTGCATTGCGCCGCCGGTTTGCTGTTGGCATGGCGCGTAGCCGGATTAGGGTTATGCAGCAAGGCGATCCGTCCGTCGCTGAGACAGAAGAGCCTGAACTTGCTCCCCGGATTGGGGATCTCGGTTCGCGCCAGCGGCGACCAGGTAGCGCCCCGATCCGCCGAGTCGCTCCGCCACAAGCATCCCGTGCCGTCGCCCCGCACCAGCATCACCAGCCGGCCGTCGGTCAGCTCTACCAGGTTGTTCTCGGCCCAGCCAGCCAGCGGCCCCACTCGCTGGGACGCCTCCCATGAGACTCCCGCGTCCTCGCTCCGCAACACCCAGTTCTCGCACAGCTTGTGGCTACCATCCCGCAACGGCGAGCTGTCGGCGTCCTGCACCACCGGGTATTCTTGCATGGGGAGGTACCAGGTGCCCCAGCTTGCGACATACAGGTTGCGCACAAAGGCCCGCCGTGGGCAGGCGGCAAACGGGGCTGGCTCCGACCAGGTGCGACCGCCATCGTAGCTCTCCAGGGTCCAGACTCGCCACTGGCCAAAGTACCCGTCGTGCGTTTGCGCCATCACCACCAAACGATCGCCTAATACCATGACTTCGCTCAGCGTTGCGCCGCGATCAGCGTACTCCAGCACCACCTTGGGCTCGCCCCAGGTGACGCCCTGATCGATGGAACGGCAGAGCACCACGTGGTTCTCCAGCTCAGGCTCACGCACGCCCCCAGTCATGAACACGACGACCCACGTGCCATCGGGTAGGATACGCAACGCCTGGTCGCAGCACGTGTGATTGGGCGGATAGCCCTTGTAGACTAACGCCATCCGGTCCTCATGCGTCCCCGTCATCGGCCTGCTCCTTTGCTTCGCCCAGTCCGGGGCCAACCCGCATCTGGGGCTCGGACGACGGCGTCTCGCGAATATTCGCCCGTGTAGCGCGGGCCGAAACCCCCGGGCTGTGCAACCTATCCACATCTCCCCCGTATAGGGAACGAATCCTACCCAAAGAAAGTGAGGTCACCATGCTGGGCATGCGAGCCCGTCGCAGGGCCATCCGCAGAGCCGCCCGCTGGCTGCGGCGCGTTGCCAGCCCGTTCGCGCCGTGGCGCCGCAGGGTCTACGGCCGCGTCTGGCGAGGATTAGCGCGGGGGCTACGCCTAGCGCGCGGGTTGGCAACTTTGGTGGTCATCGGCGCCGTCGCCTACAAACTCACCAACCGGGATGTAGATCGCATTGAACAGGCCACAGGCAAGCGCGCTGAGGACCTCTCCCAATCCGAGTTGGAGAGCGCCATGGAGCGTTTGGGCATCGAGCCCCTCGACCTCGAAGATGATGACGAGGAAGCGCTACAGCATGCTGAGACGCGCAGGCTCTCGGATGACGTAGAGTTCAATGCGAGTTAGCCACGCCCGCCAGTTGCTCCCGAAGCTCGCCAAGATCGCGCCGGAGCTCCTCGCGCAGCTTGGGCGCCACAAACAGGCGGCCAAACAAGGCCCGAACCAATGGTATTCCTGGGGCACCCACCGTCTGGGTAGCGACCAGCTTGCAGCCCGTCTTCTGAGGCCACAGGTCGTAGCGAACGGCAAGATACCCATGTCCCGGCCAACCTAACTCGTAGCAGAGCGCGCGACCAGGATCTATTTGCACCAAAACGGCCTCGCCCGTCAGCCGGTGCCCAGCCACCTCCTGGGAAATGGGTAGCGTCTCCCCCATCGTGGGCAGCTCTCCCTGACCGAACTGCTCCAACCCCGGACGCCAGGCGCGCAGCAGGTCTTTCTCCGTCAAGTACGGCCACAGCTCATCGGGGGCCGCAGGTACTAGTACAGATTCGCTCACTGTTACCAACGCTCGCACACACACTCCCTTTCGCACACACCAGCGCCACAAGCTGCCACAGAGTATCGGCGCTATGGGATCCGCCGCGAGATGAGTCTACGCAAGAAGGCCGTCCCTGGCAACGCACGCTCCCGCCCAGATCGCGCCTAGCCATCGTACAGATCGGTGCTCAGGTACCGCTGACCTGTGTCCGGCAGGATCACTACCACGCGTTTGCTCGCCATCTCGGGACGAGCGGCTACCTTCAGCGCCGCCCAGACCGCCGCGCCCGCCGAGATGCCCACCAGTAGGCCCTCTTCTCTCGCAAGGCGCCTCGCCGTATCGCGAGCGTCCGTATCGGCTACCGTGATGACCTCGTCCAAGAGCTCGGTGCGCAAGACCTGGGGCACAAAGCCCGCCCCGATGCCTTGGATGCCATGCTTGCCCGGTTGGCCGCCCGAGAGCACTGGCGATCCGGCGGGCTCCACCGCGACGATCCGTAGCCCCGGCCGTCTTGGTTTGAGCGCTTGCGCCAACCCGGTGATGGTGCCGCCTGTGCCCACACCCGCGACGATCGCATCCACTTGGCCATCGGTATCGCGCCAGATTTCCTCCGCAGTCGTCTCGCGGTGCGCTTGGGGATTGGCTGGGTTCTGGAATTGCTGTAGCATGATGCCATCCGATGTCTCAGCCAAGAGCTCCTCTGCCTTGACGATGGCGCCCTTCATTCCCTCGGCCCCGGGCGTGAGCACGACCTCGGCGCCATACGCCGTCAACAGCTTGCGGCGCTCCACGCTCATCGAGTCCGGCATCGTCAGGATCAGCCGGTAGCCACGCGCGGCACATACCAGCGCGAGACCCACGCCGGTGTTGCCGCTGGTCGGCTCGATGATCACCGTATCGGGTCCGATACGCCCCTCGCGCTCAGCGGCGTCGATCATCCCCCGGGCGATGCGGTCCTTGACGCTGGCTCCGGGGTTCATGCTCTCCAATTTGGCCACGACCTCGGCGGCCACATCGCTGGCCATCCGATTGAGGCGCACCAGCGGCGTGCCACCGATCAGCTCCGTGACGCTATCATGGATGCGCACCGTCGCTCTCCTCTCGATTCCTGTCCGCTGGGATGCGAATGCCTACCTACAGCGGCAGATCCACCCACGCCCGCGAAGCTGCCGCGCGAGCGCTGGCCTCCAGCACCTCTTGCACGCGCAGGCCATCCTCAAAGGTGGGAACCAGATCGTTTGGCTGGCCGGTTTGCAACGACTTGGCAAACGCCTCGACAATGCTGCCCGGTCCCGCGCCATCCTTGCCATGCAGGCGCTCAGGCACCAGCACCGTGTGATAGGGCCGATCTGGCACACCGCCATGGCGAATCACCGTGAACCGGGCCATCTGCTCCTCAGGCAGCCATAGTTGCAGCTCGTAGGGTCGCTGCTGATCGTACATGAGGCCGCCCTCGCTCCCGTACACCTCGGCGCGCTGATCATAGCCGCGCCCAGTGAAAACATAGCTTCCGCAGAGATAACCCATCGCGCCGTTGCCATATTGCAGCAACAAGCTGCCCTGGTCCTCGGTAGTGACTTGGACGCGCTCGCCACTAACGGGATCCTCCCGCTCTGGGACAAAGGTCCTGGCGTGAGCCGCAAGAGAGGACACATCTGTGTCCAGCCACCACAGCATCATGTCCATGATGTGGGATCCCATGTCGCCCATCCCACCGAACCCCGCGCGCGCCGCGTCATTGCGCCAGGTGAACGGCCTTTCGGCGTACCGAGGCCAACCCGCGGCATAGACGGCCGCTACGCGATAGATATTTCCAAGGACCCCGCTTCCCACGATCTCCCGCGCGAACCGCGACGCCGGTGTGATCCGATGGGCAAAGTTGACGCCTGTGCGAACGCCTGCCTCGGCAGCGGCTTTGGTCATCTCGCGAGCCTGCGCAAAGGTAAGCGCCAGAGGCTTCTCACAGAAGACAGCTAGTCCCCGCTCGATGGCAGCCATCGTCACCGGGTAATGCATATCGTTGGGAGTACAGACGCTGATCAGATCCAGTGGCTCTTTGGCCAGCATTTCGCAATAGTCGGCATAGGTGTGCTGTATATCGAACGCCTCACGGACTTCAGCCAATGCCTCGGGACGTACGTCGCACGCCGCCACCACGTCGATCCCTTCACATCGCTGGTAGCCCCGAATGTGCCACTTGGCGATCCCGCCTACGCCCACAATCCCCACGCGTACCTTTTGCATCACACATCCTCCACGCTGTGCGAATGGCCGACAGTAGCCCCCATTATCTACCACCAGCCATTGAGCGCAAACCGCTTGGGCGACAGGTGGAGCTGTCGTACGCTATGGCAGCATCCTAGCGGTCAGCTTTGATAGTGAGCGCCACGCCCTATGCTGCCGCCGACGGGTCCCAGCTAGAGCCAGCGATTCTGAACCTGGCCATCAACGCTCTGGCCCCAGCCACCAGCCTGGACCTAGCGACGGTACACGGCACCATCAAACAGCCCAAGGGCGCTATCACGGTGGATAGCGCCCCCAGCAAAGGGTCCTTGTGCCGCGTCTATCTGCCCTGCTAGTGCGGGGTACTAGCCCTCGCTGATGATCCGATCCACCACCAACTGGCGAAACTCGGGCGAAAGCCGGTTAAAGTAGGCGGAAAAGCCCGTCACCCGCACGATCAAGTCCGGGTAGAGTGAGGGGTCCTCGTGGGCCGCCAGGATCTTGGCCTTGTCCACCACGTTCATGTTAATCTGGGTGCCGCCTAACCGAAAGTGAGTCTCGATCAGGTTCATGACGTGCTCCACACCGTTGCGATCGGCCGCCGTGCCCAAGTCCACCTCGATCTGCATCGGTGCCGAGTTGCCCCATCCCGGCTGCACCCCTGCAATGGCCACAGCGAGCGCCGTCGGCGCCCCGTCCTGGCGAAAGCCCGGGTCCGGGTTGGCCCCGTGCGAGATCGGCGCCCCGGCATGCCGCCCGTTGGGCGTCGCGGCCAAGCCCTTCCCCATCTCGATCGTGTTGGCCCAAGAAAATATGCCCGGAATCATGTTGTGCCCCGCCGGCGTCGGCTTGGCCTTGACCAGCGACGTGAACAAGTCCGACACCCGCTGGGCCCAGGCATCGGCAGCGGCGCCCCCCGTCCCATAGCGCGGGATGGTCCTCATCATCAGCCGCGCTCGCTCGCCCTCAGCGCCAGCCCAATCCGCATCCAGGTAGGCGCGCAGCTCGTCCCACGTCACGCGCCCTTCGCGCTCCAGACGCTGCTCCAACGCTGCGAACGAATCAGCCACCGTGGCCAAAGCGGCGGCATCCACGCATAGGTTCATGTGCTCCACGCCGCCGTGGGACGCGTCAACACCCTGCTCGATAGGGCCGTGGCACAGAAGGTCCAGCACGAGCTCGGGGAATACCTCGTGCATGTGCTCGACCTGGAGATCGAGGCCCTCAGCGATGACCGCCACCGCCCGCTCGAGATGCTCCCGGAAAAGCGCCCAGAGCCGCGCCACGCTGCGCTCCTCCTCCGGCAGTGCGAACAGATCCCCCCAAGCGGCCACGAACACCGCGCCCAGGTTGATCTTGACGCAGTCGTTGAGGGTGTACTCGCGGCCGGGCATGGCGCACCAATGACAACCCGCGTAGGCCCGCGTGGAGGCCACCTCAAAAGGATAGCCGTTCCGCATATAGCCTTGCACAAAGCTGTCAATGCCCAGGAACTTGGGCACGCCCAGCTTGTCCTCCAGCAGGATCTCGACACCCCGACGCAACAAGCCGCGATCCACATCCTCGCCCACGCAGACCCCCACGTTGCACGGGATCTTGAGCCGGTGCGCGGCCTCGAGGATCAGATAGGAGACGGGATTGGTGACATCCTTGCGGGCGCCGTCAGGTCCGCCCACCTGGATGTAGGCCGTGTCGCGCAGGAGCAGGCACGCCAGATGGAAGGTGGCCTC
>CAZTMY010000019.1:0-16680 GCA_964614895.1 uncultured Anaerolineales bacterium | reverse complement strand
TCCTTGCCAATGCCTTCCGGGCCGCAGAGAAGATAGGCGTGCGAGACCTCGCCGGCGGCGATCTGCCGATTCAGAAGCGCTACTGCCCATTCGTGTCCGACGATATCCCACGTCGTGCTGCCCACTATTCACCCCTAGCCGTTGTGCTTCGTATGATGTTACCACGGTAGCCCGTGCTCCCCAAAATGGTTGCGTATCAGACTACATCGAACATAGAATGAGATGCTGAGAAGCGTCTCATGGGTAGTCTGGTAATCCGGAAAGGGCAAACGTGAACGAACGCACGTTGACAGAGAGACTGTGTCGCGGCCTAGAGGCGCGAGGGTGCCATCTGGCGACCGCCGAATCTTGTACCGGGGGGCTGCTGAGCCACTGGATCACGAATACGCCTGGGAGCTCTGCGTCCTTTGTGGGGGGGATCGTGGCCTATGACAACACTGTCAAAGTACGCATGCTGGGGGTACCTCCTGAGCTGGTGGCAGAGCATGGTGCGGTCAGCGAGGCTGTCTGCAACGCGATGGCGCGGGGTGTGCGTAACGAGCTAGGGGTGGAGGTAGGCGTGGCTATCACTGGCATCGCGGGCCCGACGGGTGCGGTACCTGGCAAGCCCATAGGCACCGTCTTTGTGTCCGTCGCCGCTCCGGAAGTCCAAGTATGCCAAAGATTCCAGTGGCATGGTGATCGGCTGGCAAACAAGGAGGCCTCTGCCCGGGCAGCACTTGAGCTATTGCTCCAGGTACTTGGCATAGCGTCGGGAAGTTAGCGTGCAGCCCTCTGCCTCTTGATCTCGTACAGAAGCATTCCGCACGCGACGGCGGCGTTAAGCGACTCGGCACCAGGGGCCATGGGTATGCGGACGCGCTCGTCAGCGGCTGCCAAGGCCCGCTCGCCGGCTCCGTGAGCTTCGCCGCCGATTACCAACATCACCGGCTGAAGCCAGTCGAACTGCCACGCAGTCTGAGAGGCGCCTGGCTCTGCCACAACGCGCTTCAGCTTCCCCGTCAGCGCGGCGATTCTATCCCATGCTAGGCCAGTATGGATGGGCAGACTGAAGTGGGCCCCCATACCGGCACGGAGCACCTTGGGTGACCACGCGTCGACACAATCCTTCGTCAGAAGCACGACGGAGGCGCCTAGTGCCTGGCACGTCCGCAGAATCGTGCCTAGGTTCCCAGGGTCGCGGATGCCATCCAGCGTGACGACCAATGAGGCGTTAGCCGGGAGGGATGGCGCTGGCTGCGGCACAGGAACAACGCAAGTTACGCCTTGGGGGGTCTGCGTATCACAGGTAGCCTGCATCGCCTCGCTCGACACACGCCACGTCGGCCAGGGACCTGCGAGGAGGCGCCGCTCCAAAGCTTCTCGGCGTTCATCCGTGGCAAAACCCTGTTCCAGAAAGCAGAAAACGGGCGCAACTCCCGCATCCAGAGCTGTCTCGATGAGGCGTACACCCTCGATAAGACAACGACGTTCGCGATCGCGTGCCCGTTTGCGATGTAATGATCTAGCTTGTGCGATGTGACGATTCTGCGAGCTGGTGATCTCTCCCCGCAGCCCCACTGAGTTTATCAGACCTCAGCCATCTGTGCCTGCCGGGCCACGTCCACAAAGGCTGCAAAGGTGTCCCTGTCACGCACGGCCATATCGGCAAGAATCTTGCGGTTCACGTCAACACCTGCCAGACGCAGGCCATACATGAGGCGACTGTAGCTCATGCCATACTGGCGCGCGCCAGCGTTGATGCGTACGATCCACAGACGTCGCATATCGCGCTTACGGTTGCGCCTGTCGCGCGTTGCATAGCTCAAGGACTTTAGGCGAGCCTCATTGGCTCGACGGAAGAGCTTACTCTTGGTACCGTACTGGCCTCTGGTGCTCGAGATGACTTTTTTGTGTTTCGCTCTGGCGGCAGGGCCGCCCTTTACCCTGGTCACTATATTACCTCACTCTATCATCGAGACGGCCGCGTTTCGCGGGGCTACTTTTTCTTCTTCAGGTAAGGCGCTAGCCGCTGCACGCGCTGGCGCTCGGCAGCCGTAGTAACCTCTTCCATCTGCCAGGATGCCCGACGGGAGCGCTTTGAGCGCTTGCGCCGCAAGTGGCGTTTCTCAGCCTTGGTGCGCATCAGCTTGCCAGAGCCAGTCACCTTGAAACGCTTGGCAGTTGCCTTGTGCGTCTTGATCTTTGGCATATCTATCTCCCAATACTAGGACTCGGTTATTTGCCGGACGGCGTTAGCACCATGAGCATCGTTCTACCTTCCATTGCCGGCGGCTTGTCAATCGAGGCCACGTCTTGGAGCTCTTGAGCAATCCGATTCAACTGCTCGACAGCAATCTCCTTGTGGGTGATCTCGCGACCACGAAAGCGCACACGAACCCGAACCGTAGCCCCCTCAGCCAGGAACTTGCGTGCCTGCTTGATCTTGACGGTTAGGTCATGATCTGCCGTCTTGGGTCGGAAACGGATTTCCTTGACGTCGACCTGCTTTTGCGCTTTACGCGCCTCTCGCTGGCGCTTGTTGCGCTCGTACAGGTACTTGCCATAGTCGACGAGCCGACACACAGGTGGATCAGCCTGAGGCGCTACCTCCACCAAGTCGTACCCTCGCTCGTAAGCGATGCGTAGGGCTTCGCGTGTGGGAAAGACCCCTAGCTGTTCTCCCTTTTCGTCGATCAGGCGGACTTCGCGGACCCTAATGTCGCTGTTGATGCGATGCTCTCTGCTACTGATGCTTCTTCCTCGGCAATTCTCCTGATGCGGCGACAAGGAGCAATGCCTTGTCCCACAGTGTAGGGATTACAGGGGAAAAGTGTACCATGGCTGCCTGAAAGTGTCAAGCAGTACTTGTGCCCGCACGAGCCGCTCACCGCCCCGCTAGACGCGGTCGCCCCACTGCTCGTGCGGTCATGGTGGTGCCCAGGTATAGCATATCGCCCCAAGTCTCTGTTACCGGCACGCTGTGTTCCTGCACCGTGAGTTGGACCTCGACGTCCACTGCACCCGCCGCCTCGGCTTGTGCCCGTGCGGCGGCACGCACGCGGTCTTGAGCGAACTGCTCAGCCAGAGCTCGCGTCTGTAGGACGTGGACGCCGTCAGCCAGGTGCACGCGAAAGCCATCCTGCTCCTCCATCGGCACGATGCGAGCGTGAACATCCTGAACAACGCTGCCCGCCACAGCCCCGATAGCATTTGCTACCTCGGTGCCATTGGGGATAACCAGATCGCTGTTTAGCAATTCGCGCACTTGACCAAAGTAGGTCCGCACCGGCGCGCCCAACGCCACCAGGCGAGGGCGCAAGGCGATCGTGTAGCTCAAGGGCGCTCCTGGTGTGGGAGCAATAGCCTCAGCCAGCATGTGCTCTTCGATGTGATTGAGCGAAATGCCGTCGCCGTTGTGAGGCACCAACGCCAATACGATCTCGCGAGCAATGCGCTGGCTGGTCAACGAGAGCACACGCTTGGCGAGGGAGCGCGCGTCGGCGCCGAGGCGCCGACCAAAGATCCCTGTTCCTAGCTCGGCTGCGTGCCTGTCCCACGCATCGTATAGCCCCAAGCAGTGCGCCGCGTCAGTGGGTGTTAGCCCCGATCGCAGCAACACGCCCTCGCGCTCGAGTGCGCGCAGAGCGCTCGTGTACAGCAGGGGCTGCTCCAGGACTCGGTAGGCCTGATCTAGCGACAGAGGATGATCCGAGATTATCTCCAGCAGTTTACGGACGGGCGCCGGTATGGCTTCGATGCGACCCTGATAGTCGCGCTGCAGCGTGAGGAACTCGCCGTCATTGGGGCTGATAGCTCGCTCGGGCCGAGCCTGTCGTTCAAGCTCAGCGGTGACGGCAGGCCAGCGCGCTGCTAGCATACAAAGGGGAAGGATCCGTTCTGGCCCGAGGGCAAGGTCGTCTCGGTCCGTGAGCCAGACGCGGCTATCGCCGCCGAGACCGACAGTATGGACCTCGACGGCCTCGACCATGGTGTGCCAGCCGCCAACACGTGCGCCTTTGGGATCCAGCTTGGGTTGGCCGTCGTGCAGCATGGCGATATCCGTCGTGGTGCCACCCATGTCAGCGACGACCACGTCGCCCCCGCCAGCTAGATGCTGGGCGCCTACCACGCTGGCAGCCGGCCCGGCTAGGATGGTCTCCACGGGACGGCGTAGGGCCATCTGTGCATCCATGAGCGACCCATCACCCTTGACAACCATCAGGGGCGCCTGGATGCCCTGCCCGTGAATGGTTCGTAGGACGGCCTCAATTAGCTCGCGCAGCAGCGGAATCAGGCGAGCATTCAGACAGACCGTACTGGCCCGGCGGAGAGCGTCCAAGCGATGAGTTAGCTCATGGCCACAGGTAACAGGCAAGCCGGTGAGCTCCTGAACCAAAGCGGCTGCTCGTTGCTCGTGGGATGGATTGCGGGTTCCAAAGAACCCCGAGATGGCAAACGCCTCTACTTCGGAAGCGTGCTCAAGGATGGCAGCTCGCAGGGCAGCCTCATCGAGAGCGCTGCTAGGCTCGCCGGTGGCCTCATGACCACCGCCCACCATCACATAGTGCCGAGTTCCCAGGAGCTGCTCCCAGGGCGTTCTCTCGGCAACGCGGCCTTGGTAGCCAATGAGCAGCGCGCAGAAAGGGGCGCCCTTGCCCTCCACGATAGCGTTGGTTGCCAAGGTCGTCGAGAGCGAGACCAAACCGATCCTGTCGCGATCTTGTCCAAGCACTTGTGACATGGCCGTGGCGATGCCGACGGCTAGGTCATGCTTGGTGGTAAGGGCCTTGCCGCTGCGCAACAGCCGCCCAGAGACATAGTCCACCAACGCTACGTCGGTATAAGTGCCACCAGTGTCTATCCCCAGTGCAAGTGTCATCCTATCTCGCTTCCCATCCTACCTTGCGTTCAAAGCTCATGCGCCTGCCTATTGCTTCTGGGCGCGTGCCATGCGGCGGCAGTAGGTCACATAGTTCATGCCGAACTCGTCTTTACCTAGTAACAGGTCCGCCGCCATGATCGTCTTGCGGGCATGGGTCGGGTTCACGATGGGCGCATTGACGCCCATGGCGAGGGCCATGGAGAGGAACACGCTGTTCACGTTCTCGCGATCTGGTAGGCCAAAGGACACATTGCTTGCCCCAAGGGTCATGTTCACCTCGAGCTGATCCCGTACGCCCTGGATGGCATCCAAGGTAGTCTTGGCTGCTGTCTGATCCGCCGACACGGTTAGGACTAGGCAATCGATGAGGACATCCTCTCGCGGGATGCCCAACGCCTCAGCGCGATCTACGATCTTGGCGGCCACGGCAACCCGTTCCTTGGCCGTCTTTGGGATACCCGAGTCGTCCATCGTCAGGCCAATCACCGCCGCACCGTATTCTTTGACCAGCGGCAATACGCGCTTGAGGGAGGCTTCCTCGCCATTCACCGAGTTGATGAGTGGTTTGCCCTCATACACGTCCAGCGCTGCCTTGAGTGCGACGATGTTGGGCGAGTCGATGCACAGCGGCACGTCAGTGACCTCTTGGACGGCCTTTACGGCTATGGGCAGCAAAGCGACCTCATCCACCCCGGCGGCGCCGACATTCACGTCCAGGATATGGGCGCCGTTCTCTACCTGCTTTTTGGCCAGCATGCGGACACGGCTCATGTCGCCATCGGCGAGTGAGGCGGCGAGAAGCTTTTTCCCCGTGGGGTTGATTCTTTCCCCAATGATGACAGTAGGCAACTCGGGGGCGATGGTGACCTCTTTGGTCGCGCTGCGCACGGTGGTTCGCATGATGTGCACTCCTTGTCTGTTTGGTAGCTGGTTTGCGATTGATCAGTATCTGGAGAGGACTGTTCAAGCTTTCGGGTCTATTCCCACACGCGGGTTGGCCTGCGCCGCCGCGAGCCGATCACATGGCGATCCTCAAGCAGTCTCTGAGCTGCTTGGGCAGCACTGGTACGATCGTCCATCGCCTCACGTTGCACCTCTATGAGCGTTTGGCATCCGAGCACCGCAGCGAGTTCCTTTAGCGTGCGTTCCAAATCTGGGTGTTGGCGGAAGGTTGCGTTGGACAGAGCCACGGCTAGATAGGAACGCTGGAAGAAGCTTCGGTCGTCGACGAGCAGCCGGAGATCCATGTCGGCCAAAGTGGGATCCGTGTTGAGCGCATAGGTAACGTCGCATGTGCCCCTCGACACCCGTCCCAAACACCCCTCGTAGCTGTCCTCGACGATGCTTCCGCTGGGCAGTTCCAGCCCATAGTAGCGGATCATGGTATCTAGCCCGCCTGGCTGCTCACAGCGTGTGTCGGACTGACAGAGAACTAGCGCCGGGTTCACTCGCTGCACGTGGGTTACCAGAGCAGAGATGCTTTGCACGTCCTCTAGGGCCAGATTAGATGCCCGAATAGCCAAGCTACCGGAACGCACGCACGGCGCGGCGCTGACCCACGTAACGCCATTGGTGACACTCTCAGCGGCAACCTGCTCGTGCAATTCCTCGGCACCGCCGCAAGTTACGTCGTGCTTGAGAGCCTGATGCCAGACATCCCACTCGTAAGCCCAGATCACATCGGATTCTGTGCGCTCCACGGCGCTGAGGGCAGTCGACAGGCTCTCGTAGGACCGCTCCTGCACGACATAACCTCGGTCTTCCAGCACGAGTCGTGTGAGCTGCCCTAGGGCTTCCTGCTCGCTGCCTGGATACAACGCTACGGTGATGGTGCCAAGAGAGTCCCGAGAGCCGCAAGCTACCGGCAATGCGAGTGCCCACAGAGCTAGTAACGCCACGGCAGCTTTCCTCATGGGGCCTCTCTCAGGCCGTCTCTAGGAAATATCGCGTGGTCACGACGTGGTCTTGCAGCGCAATGCTGCCATTGCTGAGGTCCCGTAGCCTAGACGCGAGCGACGGCACGGCCGTTTTGGGCACCGCCAGCGTCACGCCAACATCCTGGGCAAAAGCTGCATCGAGCACGCGAGCGCCATGTCGCTCAACCTCAAATCGCAGAGTGCCATATGAAGAGTAGGGCACATGGATCTCCACAACGGCGTGCAGCACTTTCGCCGCCAATCGTGCTCGTTCGATGGCAGCACGCGCGGCAGCCTCGTACGCTCGGACCAATCCCCCGGTCCCAAGCTTGATCCCGCCAAAGTATCGGGTGCCGACCACCACCGCCTCGTAGAGGTCACTGCCAGCCAGAACGGATAGCATTGGCCTCCCCGCTGTGCCTCCGGGTTCGCCGTCGTCGCTGAAGGCGACGGCCGCTTGGGGCGTATCGGGCAGGCGGTAGGCCCAGGCATTGTGCGTGGCATCTGGGTAGCGCTCGCGCATCTCATCCACAAAGGCTTGCGCGGCATCGGCATTGCTAGCTGGTGCCAACGTGCCGATGAACCGCGAGCCCTTGATAACTAATGTGGCCTCGCTTAGGCCTTCTGGCACGAGATAGCGCTGCATGTGTACCCTTTGGCAAACTAGGCCGGAACCCAGGGGCTATTGTAGAAATCGCATCGTGGGGTGTCAATCGGGGTTATTGGAGGCAGGAGGCTTTGCGCTATACTCTGGGAGAGGAGTTCCCTCATCGCAAGGATGCAGGCATGACGAGAGTCAAAGTAATCGTAAATCCCCTAGCGGGGCGTGGCCATGCTGCGCATGTGGCGCCACAGATAGAGCGTGAGCTAGAAAAGCTGGGCCTTGCTTTCGATCTGGTACGAACCCAATGTGCTGGCGAGGCTGTTGACCTGGCTCGTCAGGCCGCTGATGATGGCTATGATGTCGTCATGGCGGTCGGGGGGGATGGCACCACGCACGAGGTGGTGAACGGGCTATTGGGCGATGGCGTCCTAGGGCATGAGACCTGTCTAGCCTGCATGCCGGCGGGTTCGGGCAACGATTTTGCTCTCATGAACGGTGCCGTTGCCGACGTAGCCGCAGGCTGCAGACAGCTTTTGGATGGCCACGAGCGCCCCGTCGATGTGGGACGCCTGACGGTGGACGGACATGTGACGCGTTACTTTGATAACGTGGTCGGGATTGGGTTTGACGCTCTGGTAGCGCGCGCGACACGCAACGTGAAGCATCTGCGAGGCGCTGCGCTCTACGTGCCGGTTGTGCTCAAGACTACCTTCCTAACGATGCGCCCGCCGTGGGTGCGCATCGTCTATGATGACCACGTTGTCGAGACGCGCTCGCTCATGATAGTCGTGGCGAATGGGCCCCGGGAGGGTGGCGCGTTCCTTGTTGCGCCCCAAGCCAAGACGGACGACGGTTGGCTGGACGTCATCATCGCAGACGATGTGCCCCGGCTCAAGGTATTGCGCATGATCCCGCATTTCATCAAGGGCACTCACCTGAGCCAAGATTGCGTGCGCGCCGCCGTGGCCAAACGCGTACAGATCACCTCGGAGGATCCGCTCTACATCCACGTGGATGGTGAGATCATCTGTGATGCTGCGCACGAGGTGGAGGTGGAGATCATCCCCGCTGCCATACGCATGCTCGCGGCCAGGAATGGAGCAGAGCACCTGACACCCTAGGTCTTGGGTGACTCGGTGGCCTCGCGGTTCCTCTCGGCATAGTAGGCGCAGAGATCCGTGATGGGGCATACGTCGCACTCGGGGTTCTTGGCATGGCAGATGGTGCGGCCATGGCGAATCACGTTCAGGTGAAATGGGTAGTAGGCTTTCTGGGGGAGGAGTTCCTCAAGCAGCAGATGCGCCTTGGCGGCGCTGGTCCCATTCGGCAGTATCCCAACGCGCATGGTCACACGGTGAACGTGTGTGTCGACGGGGAGTGCCGGCTTCTGTAGGGAGAACAGCAGGACGCATGCCGCCGTCTTGGGTCCTACGCCACGCATCCCTTCTAGATAGCTGCGTGCTTCCCCCGTCTCTAGATCTCCGAGAAACCCCAGGGACAACTTGCCGTGTTCCTGATGCAGATCCTCTAGGATGCGCTTGATCCGTGGCGCCTTGACGTTGGCCAGTCCTCCCACACGAATGGCGTCGGCTACTGCCTCCGTGGGAGCGAGCCGAACCTGTTCCCAGTCGCCGAACCGCTGGCGCAACTCGGCATAAGCACGGGCCGTGTTGGTATCGGACGTGTTCTGCGAGAGTATGGTCAAGATGAGCTCGCTGAGAGGGTCACGCCGCACTCTGGGCTTTGGCATCCCATAGTGGGCTAGAAGTGCTGTATGCAGACGTTGCGCTAGAGCCCTGACTGATGGTGTGGTCATGCTCTGTCCCCCAGTCTCTGCAAGACTCTCCCGGTCTCTGCTAGACGGACACCGGAGCCAGAGCCCTGACGCTGGACCGGGGCTCCACATGCGCTCGAGGGGTCACACCTCGGCTTGGTGAGACTGTACGGCGGCGTTTAGGTCCTGGACCAGAGTATCGACGTCGATGCCATGGGCCACAGCGCCTTGCTCCACGTTCTCGAAGCGGGCCGCGGGGCACCCAAAGCACATCAGCCCGTGCCGCAGAAATACCTCCGCTGTGTACGGATGGTTCTGCACGATCTCGGTGATGCTCATCTCTTTGTGTATCTGCATGATGTGGTTCCTCCAAAGGTTAGGGATTTGCCGGGGTCCAGCGGTCAGCGACACTATAGAGCCTCGATATTATAGTCGAAAAGTCAACAATCACCAAACGCAAAACTCAATCCTTGCAGCTTGCCCCAAGGGCCGTAGGGGTATAAGATTGCGCCTCAGGAGCTGGCATGCCGGATAGAGACGACGGTATTCTACATGGTTATCCAAGTTACGTCTGGCGAGAGGGCCAATCGCGCCGTCTAGCGCTGATTCAGGAGTACGTGTCCCTAGATGGCGCGCGCGTGCTGGATGCAGGGAGCGGGGTAGGGCTTTACGTGGCCCACATGCGTCAGGCTGGCGCTGAGACATATGGGGTTGATCTTGACCCAGCCAAGGCTGCCGCTGTTCCGGGATGCCTCGGCGCCTCGGTGACTGCCTTGCCCTTTGCGGATGCTGTGTTCGACGTGGTGTTGTCGCACGAGGTTATCGAGCACGTAGATAGTGACGTTCGGGCGGTGCGTGAGGCGTACCGGGTGCTCCGTCCAGGTGGACATATAGTAGTGTTTTGCCCCAATCGCTGGTATCCGTGGGAGACGCACGGGGCTTTCTGGCGGGGTCAGTATCACTTTGGAAATGTTCCTCTGGTGAACTACCTGCCGAATGTGCTGCGTCGACGATTCTGTCCGCACGTGCGTGCTTATACGCGGCGCGAGCTTTGCGCCCTGTTTGTGGGACTTGCCGGCGACATCGTTGAGCATCGCTGTATCTTTGCGGGCTATGATGCGATGATGGAACACCATCCCTGGCTTGCCCGATGGCTACGTCGGATCACCTATCCTTTGGAAAAGACGCCGTTGCAGTGGTTTGGATTGTCACACCTGCTTGTGTTCCAGAAAGCAACCTAGCAAAGAGAGGGAGGCAATGCGCGTCAAGTTTCAGCCCAGCGGGTCCGTGGCCGATGTATCACCAGGGACCCCTCTACTATCGGCGGCCCAAGCGGCGGGCGTGGCTATCGAATCGCCGTGCGGCGGTCATGGCACCTGTGGCAAGTGCCGCGTATTGATCGATGGTGATGCAGGGCCGCTGAGCAAAGCCGAGGAACGCACGCTCACTCCGGAAGAGATCGCGGAGGGCTACCGGCTGGCTTGCCAGTCTGTGGTGGCCAGTGATCTGCTGGTTCGTATTCCAGAGAGCTCGCAGCTCTACAACGTGAGCATTCTGTCACAGGGGTTGACACGTGAGGTGGCGCTGGAGCCGTGGGTGGCGCGTATCTGGCTCACCGTCCCACCCGTGACGCTGGAACACCAGACCAGTGACCTGGCGGCCCTGGAGCGGGCGTGGGAACGTGAGGGCTATGACGAGCTCCACCCAAGTATCACGCTGC
The DNA here is from genome assembly GCA_964614895.1 of uncultured Anaerolineales bacterium. GTDB lineage: Bacteria > Chloroflexota > Anaerolineae > UBA1429 > UBA1429 > DAIRUQ01. The sequence goes on along the minus strand of CAZTMY010000019.1, from coordinate 5,802 downwards.
TGCGGCATTTGCCGGCTGCGCTGCGAGCAGAGGACGGCTTTATCAGCGTGGTCGTGGCCGATGGCGAGGCTATTGACGTCTTGCCGGGCACCGACCCCTCTCCTGTGCTAGGTTTGGCCTTCGATATTGGCACAACGACCATCGTTGGCTATCTCATGGACCTGACGACGGGTCGCGAGCTCGCTGTGTCGTCTTTACTCAACCCGCAGACGCAGTTCGGCGACGACGTGGTCTCGCGCATTGAACACATCAGGGACGCGCCAGATGGCCTTGGCGAGCTACAGGATAGGGTGATCGGTGCTATCAACCGCATCGCTACGGAGACATGCCGGGTGGCTGGCGTCTCGACAACGAGCATATATGGGCTGAGCATCGTCGGCAACACCACCATGCAGCACTTGCTACTAGGCGTGGATCCCTCAGCACTGGCGAGATCGCCGTATGTGCCCGTCATCACGGATCCGGTGTGCTTGCCCGCTGAGCGTCTGGGCATCGCCGTGCACCCCGAAGCCCACGTATGGACCATTGCCAGCATCGCTGGATGGGTCGGCGCGGACACAGTGGGCGTGATTCTTGCAACTGGTCAGCATCAGGACGACGAGATCAGCTTGGCCATCGACATCGGTACCAATGGCGAGATGACGCTGGGATCACGGGGACGGCTGGTTGCGTGTTCGACAGCGGCGGGCCCCGCGTTTGAGGGGGCACACTTGAGCTGTGGCATGCGCGCGGCCAGTGGGGCCATTGACCAAGTGTCCATAAATGGGAATGTCCACTGGCATACGATCGGGGACGCTCCCCCGCGGGGCATCTGCGGGTCGGGACTAGTGGATCTGATTGCCGAGATGCTAGATGCGGGCATCCTGCGCGACTCGGGCACAATGCGCAAGTTGGAAGATCTCGAGGAGCTGGGGCAGCCCTTGCTGGCGATGAGGATGCGCCAAGATGGTCGCCATCGTGCTTTCGATCTGGCGCTCGCGGACGAGGGGGCTGACGGTCGGCCAGTGCGTGTTACCCAGCGAGATGTTCGAGAGCTACAACTGGCAAAGGGAGCCATGCGCGCTGGCATCGAGATTTTGTTGCATGAGCTAGGCGTTACGTACGAGGATGTCGCCCGCGTCTATCTGGCCGGCGCCTTTGGCAACTATATCCGCCCCGAGAGCGCGTTGCGGATCGGATTGCTGCCGAGCTTCCCGAACGCCGAGATCGTTCCCGTGGGGAACGCGGCTGGTTCTGGGGCCAAGCTGGCGCTGCTATCGCGTTCAGCGCGCGAAGAGACGGCCGAGATCGTCAAGTTGGTCGAGTACCTAGAGCTATCTGTGCTGCCCGAGTTCCAGGATCGCTTTGCGGCGGCCATGATCTTCTAGCCTATCGAGCTTTGACGGTAGTGGGCGCATATCCTATACTAGGGTGAGGTCGCGTTTACGCACGATTCTCGGCTGCCGGTCGGTCTCGCATGAAATAGGTCGATATCAGCGCCGACGGGGCAAAAGGAAGGCATCACACACAGGAAAGGGGAGACTCGGATGACGGTCAAAGTAGGGATCAATGGGTTCGGCCGCATTGGTCGGCAGACATTCAAGGCAATGGTCTCTGAGTATTGGGACAGTATCGAGGTTGTGGGGATCAATGACCTATTCCCACCGAGTGATTTTGCCCGGTTGCTCACCTACGATTCGGTGTATGGCAAGTTCGACGCTGACGTCGAGGTCGTGGATGGCGGTCTCTCGGTGAACGGGCGCGTGACCCAGTTCTTCTCGGAGCGGGACCCCGCTGCGATTCCCTGGGGTGACATTGGTGCCGATATCATCGTCGAGTCCACGGGCGTGTTCCGTCAGCGCGACAAGGCGGCAGCCCACCTGGAGGGCGGCGCCAAGAAGGTCATCATCTCGGCTCCTGCCAAGGGCGAGGACCTCACCATCGTGCTGGGTGTGAATGAGGACAAGTACGATCCCACCAAGCATGATGTCGTCTCGAACGCGTCATGCACGACCAACTGCTTGGCGCCAGCGGCCAAGGTAGTTAACGACAAATGGGGCATCGTCAAGGGCCTCATGACCACGATTCACTCCTATACAGCCGACCAACGGCTAGTTGATCTCCCGCACAAGGACCCCCGTCGCGCTCGCGCGGCCGCGCTCAACATCATCCCGACGACCACTGGCGCAGCCAAGGCCGTCGCGTTGGTGATCCCTTCGCTTGCGGGCAAGTTCGACGGCATGGCGCTGCGTGTGCCCACACCGACCGTCTCGATCGTTGACTTTGTGGCCACTCTGGAAAGGCCCTGCACCACGGAAGAGCTGATCGAGGCCTTTGTGGAAGCGGAGCAAGGCCCCTTGGCTGGCATCCTCGGCGTCAGCAAGGAGCCCTTGGTCTCGATGGACTTTAAGGCGGATACGCGCTCGTCTATCATCGACGCCGATTCTTGCATGGCGCTCGATGGCGACATGGTCAAGGTTGTGTCCTGGTACGATAACGAGTGGGGTTACTCGATGCGTGTTGCCGATCTCGTCGTATACATGGCCGAGAAAGGCTTCTAGCCTCTGACCCTCGCGCGCGACGATGTCCGGACCGGGTGGCGTCTGAAATGCTACCCGGTCCTTGCTGTGCTAGCGAGCTAGTGTGCGTTCTATGACCGATGGCGCTGAGCTAGCATGGCTAGGCGGTAGATGGGACGGTTCAGGACATCCACGTACGCGCCAATATAGCGTACCACCTTGCCGCCAAAGCCGGCTTTGAAGCGGCCGACTCCTGAGAGATTGGCTCGGTTGCCGTTCTTGCCATCATCGGTCTCAGAATCGGGGATGCCCCATAGATCGTATGTGGTGCAGCCAAGGCTCTTGGCCCAAAGCATAGCGTGCCATTGCAGTTGGTGATTGGGCATCAACTCGCGGTGCTCATTCGAGGATGCTCCGTACATGTACCAGGCTTGGCCGTTGAAGGCGAAGGGCATCAAGGCGGCCAGCGGCTTGCCTTGGTAGGTGGCCACAAAGAGAGCGGCTCTAGTCTGTGGCAGGAACAGTTCCAGCGCTGTGCGGTAGTAGCTCTTGGTATGGATGCCGAATGAATCGCGCTCGCCGGTGATGCGCATGAGCTTGTAGAACGTGTCCAGATCCTCGGCTCCAACCTGCTTTACTTCCACGCCCCGCCGCTTCGAGAGACGGACGTTGTAGCGCCACTTGGGTTTCATGGCAGCCAGCAGCTCGTCCTCGCTGGGAGTGAGATCGACGACGATGGTGCGGCGGGGTTGCACGCATAGATCGGTCGGTTCAAAGCCGCGGGACGTCAGCCAGGCTTTGCGATCTGCCTCTTGATCATACCACTCGGGCTCGAACATGATCCAGGCGCCAAAACGCCGGCGCGCCTGCGCTCGTAGCGCCTGGCATAGTTCATCCGCCACCGTCGGATCATCATCAAGAAGCACGGGGCCTTTGGGGACGTAGGCAACGCTGAAGGGTCCCATGCGACGGTACAGGGCCTGAGCCCCAGCCACCAGCGAACCGTCTCGCTCGACGGCAGTCCGCACGGCTGTCCAGCCAAAGGCACTCTTGAGATCGCCCCAGGCCCAGGTTTGCAACAGGTGGCCACGGGAATCCTGAGCCACCATGGCATCCCACGAAAGAGCCGATAGCGCACCGTCCGCGGTTGATTCCAAAACGCGCAAGAGGAGCCTCCTTCTGGAGACTGAGGATCACGCCCAGTCTTGGAAGGCATTATACCACAGGGAGAGGATGGGGCCGTGAGTGTGAGCTCGCGTCTAGGACCTGGGCAAGCGAAGGTAGAACGCTGCGCCGCCGTCGGCTGGACTCTCGGCCCAGAGCTGGCCGTCGACCAGCTCGGCCATCTCGCGAGCTACGGCCAGCCCAAGGCCAATACCGCCGTGTCGGCGTCGAAGCGATGCTTCGACCTGGTAGAATCGATCGAACACGCGCTCGAGCTGGTCCTCTGGGATGCCAACACCGGAATCTCGCACGCACAAGGTCACGTAATGATCGTCTCCGGCCGCGCTGATGTGGATACTGCCTTCGGGTGGGGTGAACTTGATGGCGTTGGAGACTATGTTCCCCAAGATGAGCGAGACGACCTGCTTATCCGCGCGAGCGGTCGAGGTCTCGGCTGGTATATCCACCGTGACCTGATGCGCTTTCTGGTGGATAATGGGTTGCAGCTCATCTACCACGCGAGCTGCTACCTCATCCAGCGCTACGTTGGTGAGCTCAACTTGCTGCTGGCCGGTATCGATCCGGCGTAGGCTGACCATCTCATCGATGATGGATTTTAGCTGCATAGCGGCCAGCACGACCTGGCCAAGATGCTCTTGCATGGTGCCAGTAGCCTCTTCCTCGAGCAACGTCGCATAGGCCAGGATGACGGCTAGCGGCGTGCGCAGCTCGTGGGCGGCGATGCTGATGAACTCACTCTTGAGATGATCGATCTCGGCTAGGCGATCATAGGCGTCTCGAATCTCTTGCAGAAGGCGTGCGTTCTCTAGGGCGATCGCCACTTGGCTTGCTAGCACCGATAGGAACTCGATCTCGTCTTGTGTAAAGCTAGGTTCGCCTGGCTGACGCGCCACGGAGATGAACCCAAGAACACGGTCGTGTAGCAGCATCGGTTGCACCAGGGCTGGCCCAGTATCGCAGCTAGCTAGGAGCCGTCGCCACTCGGAGGCAGCCTCTGCATCAAGCACGATGGGCTCATGCCTCTCTGACATATCCAAGCTCGCTCGGGATTTTCCCAGTACGTCACGGGCTTGTGCTTGGTTGCAGCCGATGGCAGCGATCAGTGCCAAGCGGGAGTGATCCTCGAGACGTACCAGGGTGGCTATAGACGCTCCCATCTCTTCGTGGGCGATCTCTAGGGCGCGTAGCGACAAGGTTTTGAGGTCTTGCACGTTGGTGGCAACCTGACCGAGATCAAAGAGCGGAATGAAGGCCTTCAAGCGAGCGTTCTGCGTTTCCAGCCGACGACGTGACAAGGTTCTCTCAACAGCGGCGACAAGATCACGCGGGCTAAAGGGCTTGAGCAAGAACTCGTATGCGCCCAGTTTGAGCGCCTCGATGGCGCTTTCCATGCTGCCATAGCCGGTCATCACAATGGCCATAAGCTCAGGTTGGAGCTCGCGCATGCGCCGATAGGCTTCCAACCCAGCCATTCGCGGCATCCGCAGGTCGGTGATAAGAAGGTCGATCGGATGCTCCGATGCGAGCTGTATGGCCTCTTCGCCGTTGCGCGCTTCGTACACGAGGTATCCCTGCGCCTGCAATGCTCTCTGGCACAGGTGGCGGATGTCGTCTATGTCATCTGCAACAACGATACGTTCCCTCGGCATGCTTGATCACCTGTTTTGGAGCGTAGTGGCGATTGCCTCCACGCAGTTGACATCACCTGGGTGAGCCCACAATCATGTACCCGCGGCGTAGCACGTTACAGATATATCGGGGCTTGCGAGGCTCTGGCTCGATCTTGTCTCGTAGATTCTTGATATGCACTCGGACCAGATCAGGCATCCCGGTGCCTGGAGGATATCCCCATACTTCCTGGAGCAACTCGTCGGCGGAGTAGATGCGGCCGGGATGACTCATGAGAAAACGTACAAGCTCGAACTCGACGGGCGTGAGAAGCACCACGCGGTCAAGAGTGGAAATCTCATAGCTGTTGCAGTCTAGCGTGAGGTCACCTACCTCGATCCGTTCGAGCTCTGTTGCTGCCATGTCATGTCGACTGCGTCGCAAGAGCGCACGGATGCGCAGCTCCATCTCGCGCAGGTCAAACGGTTTGGTGAGATAGTCATCGGCACCG
>CAZTMY010000018.1:5785-16931 GCA_964614895.1 uncultured Anaerolineales bacterium | reverse complement strand
CTGGTGGGCACTCCTTACCTCTTCCGGCAACGGTTGGGGCGCTGGGGGGCGCTATCGGTTGCCGCGCTGGCGGCCTTTTCGCCGTTGGGGCTGTATCTGTCGCGCAGCGGCGATGGGACCGTGTTCGCCGTTCTGTTTGCCGTGTTGGCGCTGGCGGCCGTGGAGCACGACCATCCTCGGCTGCTGGTTGTCTCGTTGGCCTTGGGCGCCCTGACGGAGCCTGGATTCTATACGCTACCAATTGGGATAGTTGTCGCACTTTGTATCATAAAGCTGCTGGGACGCTCGCATCCCGGAGGCGAACGGATCCGTCAGGTGGTGGCTCGCGTCTCACGGCGTGATCTCACGTGGGCCGGGATCGTGTTGGCGGTGGGAGCCACCGCAGGGACCGTCAACCTGGCTGGCGTTGGGGCGGCAGCGGAGATCGCCTGGCGTTGGATGGCTGGCCTCGTGCCGTCGGCGGATGCCCCTTCGTGGTGGTGGACTTGGGCTAGCTTGGCTCTATACGAGCCGGTCACGTTGGCTCTGGCCGTGGTGGCGAGCGTGTACGCATTCCGTGCTTCTGGTGAGCCATGGGAGCGAGCGGCGGCGGTCTGGCTTGCCTGGTCGCTGGCTCTCGGCACGGTAGGTGGGCATCGGGGAGCGCTTTGGTTGGCCCAGGTCTGGCTGCCCGCGATCGTGCTGGCGGCTCGTGGGGTCGAACGTCTGCTGGCTGCTTTTGCGGGCTATGAGCACGATCGTCGCGAGGTAGCTGCCGTCTTTATGGCTTGGTCCGTGCTGTGCTTCGCTTGGCTGCAGTTAGCGGCTTACCAGTACACGGCGCAACGCGTCCGCTTGAGCCTGATGATTTGGGGACTCGGGGCAGGCTTGGTATTGCTATGGGGCTATGGGCTCTGGATGGGTACCAAGCGAGCTGTCTGTGTCGCAGTATGTGCTTTTGCCCTATTCGGGAGTATGATTCAGTTGGCCAACGCCAGCGCCTTGGCTTACCGAACGGCGCGGGATCCGCGTGAGTTGCTCTTTGAGCGGACAACCTCTGTGCAAACCCGCACGCTGGAGGGCTTGGTGGCCCGAGAGGCCGCGCTCAAGGGCGAGGATCGGACCACGTTGCGTGTGGTGTACCATCGCGACCTCGATGATATCCTTGGGTGGGTTCTGCGCGACTATCCGCTGGCCCATGCCTCAGCGGACCCGCTAGGTGAGGCGGATGCCGACGTTTGGATCACGCCAGAGTTGTCCGAGGAGGACTGGCCGGCGCGGTTGGTTGGGCAGCGAGTCAGCCTGGAGGAGGCCCTGGACGAGGAGACGCTGACGCGTCTGGATCGTTTGCGCTGGCTCGTGACGCGCATCTCGGTAGGGAACACGGCCAGAGAGAGCGTGCATGTGTGGGTACCGGCAAACTCTGGCGGTAATGCGCAATGAGGGACGATGGGAGTGGCTCTATGACGCAGAAGGACGGCAGCGGCTCGCTGCTGGATCGCCCGCTCTTTGGAAGCAAGCGGGTCACGTGGATGACCGTCGCCTATGTATTGATCATGCTCTTTGTGGTGTTCACGCGTCTGTGGAATCTCTCCTCCCGCGGCTACAGTCACGATGAGTCCATCCACGCATGGGAAGCTTGGAAGCTAGTTACCGGCCAGGGATATCAGCACAACCCGGTGTATCATGGCCCCTTTCTCTATCACTTTACCGCGTTGATCTATGCCCTGTTCGGCCACAGTGACTTTACGGCGCGGCTGGGCACGTCGTTGATCGGCATCGCGATCGTGGCGATGCCGCTGTTCTTCCGACGTTGGCTCGGCAAGCGCGGCACCCTCTTTGCGATGCTGTTGATGGCTATCTCGCCTGTGGTCATGACGAGATCACGGTTCATCCGTCACGATCAAGGCGCTGTGTTCTTTAACCTGCTGCTGGCGTTGGCGATCCTGCGGTATTTGGAGAGCCGGCGTCAGGGCGACCTCCGTCTGATGGCCGCGGCCTATGCGCTGGGCTTTGCGGCCAAAGAGACGACCTTTATCACCTATGCCATCTTTGGCATCTTTGTGTTCGGCTGCTATGTATGGGATGTGCTGCGCGATCGCGTGGAGGCGTCGGGGTCGTTGGTGCGCTACCTACGGCATACTAACCTGACCGATCGCGCCTCCTTTGATCTCCTTATGGTGATGGGAACGCTCTTGCTGCCGTGGGCCTCGCCCTTTGCCATTCGGGCGCTGGGGTTCGATCCCATCGACTATAGCGCCAACGGGATCATCTCGTCGGGCATCGTTCTGGGCGTCGTCTTGGCTGCCAGCATTGTGATCGGTCTCGTATGGAAGCGCAAGTTGTGGCTCGAGTGCGCTGGTATCTTTTGGGGCATCACCGTCTTTTTCTACACGACCGTGTTCACCAACGGGCAAGGCCTGGCGACAGGCGTTGTGGGATCACTGGGCTATTGGCTGTCGCAGCAGGGCGAGGCGCGAGGGGGGCAGCCATGGTTCTACTATTTGGTGCAGTTGGGCCTTTATGAATTCTTGCCCGTGTTGCTGGCAATTGCTGGCACAGCGATCTATGCCCTGCGGGGTGAGGCTGCGCCTGCGGCGCTGGACGGTGAGCTGGAGAACCTGGATGCGGGAGAGCCAAGTCGCCGCGCGCCCTTTGCTGCGCTCTGCGTGCTGTGGGCTTGGGCCGCGCTCGTGATCTATTCCTGGGCCGGCGAAAAGATGCCCTGGCTAACCTTGCATATAGCGGTGCCTATGCAGTTGCTCGCTGGTTGGACCCTGGGGCGCTTGGTCGATCTGGACTGGAGGAGCGTTCGAGAGCGGGGAGGGCTCTGGCTGCTTTTGCTGGTGCCACTGTTGCTGCTGTCGCTCGTGATGCTCCTTACGCGTCAACTCTCCTTCGGCACGACACTTGAGGAACTCCGAGAGACCATGGGGTGGCTGGCGGCCTTGCTCGTAGCGGGCGTCGTTGGCGCGTTTGTGTGGACAACGGCCAGACGCCTGCGCTCCTCAGATGTCTGGCGTCTGGTGGCGCTTGCGTTGGTTGTCGTCCTTATGGCTGCCACGCTGCGGTTTGCCTGGATGGCGAGCTTTATCAACCAGGACCTGGCTACTGAGTTCCTGTTTTATGCCATGGGAACTCCCGATGACGCGCTGGTGGCGCACGAGCTTGAAGAGATGTCGCGTCGGTTGACGGGGGGGCTTGATCTCAAAGTGGCCTACGACAACGATTCGAGCTGGCCGTTCGTCTGGTACCTACGTGACTATACCAATGCTACCTACTTTGTGGGGAGCATGGAGGGGCCAGCAGACGCCGACGTGGTGTTGGTGGGGCCGTCCAACGAGGCTGCCATCAAGCCGCTTCTGGGGAACCGCTACTACCGCCGGCAGTATCGGCTGATCTGGTGGCCCGATCAGGACTGGTACATGCAGATGCCGGACACGTTATGGAGCGACCTCCGCAGTCCCGAGGGGCGACGGCAGCTCTGGGATGTTATCTGGCGCCGCAAATCTAAGCATAGCTTGGATGCGTGGCCCCTGGTGAACAAGTTTGCCATGTACGTGCGTCGAGACGTTGCCATGCAGCTCTGGGATTATGGCCCGGAGGTCTCGGTGGCGGCTGAGCCACTGCCGGGGGACGAATACCTGGAGAAATGGCGCCCGCGGGACGCTGTGACGGCGTGGGGTGGTCCTGGCAGCGAGCCTGGCCTCTTTCGCGCCCCGAAGGGCCTTGCCATGGACGGGCAGGGGAACCTGTACGTGGCCGATAGCCAGAACCATCGCATCCAGGTATTCGATGCATCTGGCGTCCTGCTACGACAGTGGGGGCAGGAGGGCTCCGGGCCCGGGCAGTTCCTGGAGCCGTGGGGCTTGGACGTGGATGCCAAAGGAAACGTCTATGTGGCGGACACGTGGAACCACCGGATCCAGGTCTTTGACGCGCAGGGCAACTATTTGCGATCATGGGGCACCTTTGGGCAGACAGGAGTTCCTGGAGAGGGCAATCTGCTCTACGGCCCCCGCGATGTGGCCGTGGATGGGGATGGCAACATCTATGTCAGCGACACCGGCAACAAGCGCGTGGTCAAGTATACGCCCGAGGGGGGCATGCTGCTTAGCATCGGCGGGGCGGGCTCCGAGCCTGGGCGGTTTCAGGAACCGGTGGGCATCGCGGTGCGGTCGGATGGCACATTGTACGTAGCCGACACCTGGAACCATCGGATCCAGGTGTTCGGGCCTGACGGCACGCTGGTGCGAACGTGGGATGTGTATGCCTGGGAGAGCGTCTCGGTCGTCAATAAACCGTATCTGGCGCTGGATGCCGAGGGCCGTGTGTATGTCACCGACCCTGAGGGCTATCGCGTCCTTGTCTTTTCGGATGACGGAACCCTACTGGATGTCTGGGGACAGTTCGGCACGGACCTGAGGTCCATGCAACTGCCTACGGGCATCGTAGTCGATGGGTCTGGTCGCGTCCTGGTGTCTGACAGCGAGAACCAGCGCATCCTGGTCTTTGGGACAGACTAGCATGTCTATGGTGAGCCCGAGGCGGGTGCATGTTTTGACCGGCGTCCGGGCAGTGCTGTTCGATTTCGACGGCACGTTGGTTTGCCAGAGCATCGACTTCCCTCGGATGCGAGCTGATGTGCTGGATCTAGCAGCTCGCTTTGGCGTGCACGCCGATGATCTTGCAGGGCTTCCGGCGCTGGAGATCGTCGGCGCAGTCGCGCAGCGCCTAGAAGCTGCCGATGGTGGGCAGGTGGCTGCGTATCGCCGTGAGGCGGAGCAGGCTATCGAGGCGGTAGAGATGGCGGCGGTCAGCGTCGCCAGGCTCCATGCCGGCGTGCCGGCGGCCCTGGAAAACCTGGCTGAGCGAGGCTATGCCATCGGCATCGTGACGCGAAACTGTCGCCGAGCCGTTGGCGAGTTCCTGACGCGATATCCCCTTGTGCACCATGTCCTCGTGACCCGTGATGACGTCGCCCACGTCAAGCCAGACCCGCGCCACTTGCACGATGCTGCACGAAGGTTGAGCATCCCTATCCGCTGCTGCCTCATGTGCGGGGATCACCCCATGGACGTTGCCGCGGGCCGAGCCGCGGGCGCGTACACGGCTGCGGTCGTGTACGAGGGGGCTGTCATCGGCCGAGAGGCCTTCGTCGAGCCCTATGCCCCTGATCTCGTGATTGACAGCGTGCCCGAGCTGGTGGCGCACATGCCTGATTCGGCTCCGGACTGTGTCAAGGCCTCGAAGGAAGGGGGAATTCCCAGGGATGCCTAGATCGGAACGTCGCGGTGCGCCTAGGCGGCCGAGTCGCGTCGAGGTGCTGCAACGTGAGCGACTCGTGGACAACTTTTTCAAACTCGATCGCATCTTGGTGCGGCGCGAGCGCTACGACGGGTCGATGGGAACCCCTCTGTCGCGGCTCCTATTCGAGCGGGGCGATGCGGCTGGTGTGTTGCTCTATGATCCCTGCACTTGGGAGGTTCTCTTGGTGCGCCAGTTCCGATGTGCGGCCTATGAGCGCGGCGATGATGCTTGGCTCTGGGAGATCGTGGCGGGAACGCAGGCTCCCGATGATGATCCCGCCCAAACAGCACGACGCGAGGCCGTTGAGGAGGCAGGGTATCGTCTGGGTGAGCTCCATCCGGTGGCCATTGTGTATCCTAGCCCCGGCGCTTGTACGGAGCGGATTCATCTCTACGTGGCTCCTGTCACGCCCGAGGATCGGGTGGCAGACGGGGGCGGGCTCGCCGACGAGGGAGAGGACATCGCGACAGCATGGATACCTCTGGATGAGGCCCTGGCGATGGTACGACGTGGGGATATCTTGGATGCCAAGACTGTTCTCTGCTTGCAGCATCTCCAGTTGATGCGCGATGTCGGCTAAGCCCTCGTCGCCGGGCGTTTCGTTGGCGCGGGAACCAGACGATCTGCCAGATTGGCTGATCGCGGATCCTCGTAGGGCCGACGTCGTGGCCTTTATGGCTGGATGGCCGAGGCCCGTTTATCTTGTTGGTGGAAGCGTGCGCGATGCGCTGCTTGGCCGCGAGACGGTGGACCTCGATTTCACGGTGGAGGGACACGCCATTCCGCTGGCCCGTGCGCTGGCGGATCGCGTCAGGGGCGCCCTGGTCGTGATGGACTCCGAGCGCGATGTGGCGCGCGTGGTCTTTGGGTGTAGGGAGGGCGCTCAGCATTGGGACGTGGCTGGCCTGCGCGCGCCGACCATCGACGATGATCTGAGAGCGCGTGATGTGACGATCAACGCGCTGGCCTTGCCTGTGAGGCCGCCCCATGTGCTCCTCGATCCCGCGGGAGGCCTGGCCGATCTGCGCCGCGCTCTGCTCCGGGCCGCCAGCGATCAGGCCTTTGCCGATGATCCGATCCGCGTCGTGCGGCTAGCGCGATTCCGCGGCGAGCTCGGTTTTGCCGTGCAACCGGCCACACGGAGATTAGCCCAACAGGCCGCTGTCCGGCTGCAGCGGAGCTCTCCCGAGCGGGTCCGCGACGAACTCTTGGCCCTGCTAAAGCTTCCCTTCGCCTGGCATGCTGTCAGATACCTGCGTCGGCTTGGGGCGCTCGGCTATGTGTTGCGGGGGGTGCCTGCGCTTGCAGCGAGTTCCTTGGATGCTGGCCTCGGTTGCCTGCGGGCGGTTGAGCATTGGTCCGGAGGGTGGTGTGTCGGGGATGAGCTAGCGCCTCCTAATGCGGCCGTTGCGTCGCTAGCGACGACCCTTGGCCACCGTTGGTCGCAGGTGCTTGCGGGCGGGCGCACCCGATGGCAGGCCGTCAAGCTAGCGGCTATACTGCAGCCCGTCTCGCCGGACGCTGCCGAGATGGTCTGCGAGGCGTTGCGGTTGAGCAACGCGGAGGTGCGTCTGGTGAGCGGCGTAGTGGCGGCTACGCATGAGCTCCGCCGGGGCTTGCTAGGTGGCGGGAACCTCGCGCTGTACCGCTACTTTCGGCGTCACGGCGACGCCGGCCTGGATGGCGCCGTGCTGGCGCTAGCTAGGTGGTCTTTGCCCGATGCCCTGTTGGCGTTGCGGGCTTGGGTGGGGCGCCATGCAGAAGTCGTGGACCCACCTCGATTGGTGACTGGCTGCGATGTGATGCGGGTGTGCGGCATAGAGGCGGGACCGATGGTTGGTGCAACGCTAGAGGCGGTACGCGAAGCTCAGGTGACAGGGGAGCTGTCCTCGCGCCAGCAGGCACTCGCCTGGCTGGAACAGCTAGCCACCGGTACGATCCGCGAGAACTAGGAGGAACACGATGTTACGGGTAGGCGTCATTGGCTACGGGGGGCGCGTCTCATCCATGGCACGCGGGCTGGGACAGTTTGGCATACCTTATCGGGTGGTGGCCATAGCTGATCCGCGGGCGGACGAGATCCGTGCCGAGGACGATGGCTTTTTGGATGGCGCTCGGTTCTACACCGAGGCCGATGCCATGCTGGCCGACGGCGGTCTGGATGGTGTGATGATCGGCACGCGCTGTTACCTTCATACGCCCATGGCGCTCAAGGTGGCACAGCACGGACTGCCGCTGTTCCTAGAAAAGCCGGTGGCCATCAGCTTTGACCAGGTGGTGGCCTTGCAGCAAGCTTACCAAGACTATCCCGCGCCAGTCGTCGTGTCCTTTCCGCTTCGGCTGACGCGGCACGTGCAGACCGTCAAGGAGATGCTAGAGGCGGATGTCATCGGCTCGGTCGAGCACGTGGTCGCGACCAACGACGTGCCCTATGGTGACGTCTACTTTTACGACTGGTATCGTAACTATGATCAGGTGGGGGGCCTGTTTCTGCAAAAGGCAACCCACGATCTTGACTATGTGGCGTATCTTCTGGGGGCCAAGCCAGTGCAGCTCTGTGCCATGTACGCGCAGCGGGTGTACGGCGGTGACAAGCCACACGATCTACGGTGTGTGGACTGTGACGAGTGGGAGACCTGCCCCGAAAGCCCGTTTAACCTGTTCTACCAGCGGTTCCACGGCAGCCAGGTGGACACGGCCTCGGAGCGCATGTGTCTCTTCTCGCGAGATATTCGCAACGAGGATATGTCCAATCTGATCGTGGAGTATGATAGCGGTGCCCAGCTCTCCTACACGCAGAATGTGTTTGCGAGATTCGGCGCGGCGCGGCGCGGAGCCCGTCTGTATGGCTATCGGGGCACAATCGACTTTGATTGGTACGAGAACGTAATCCGGCTCTATCGGCATCATTCGCCTGAGGTGGAGACCATCACCTACACGGGCGAGATGCCCCACTTTGGGGGCGATCGCGAGCTGTGCCTCGATTTCCTGCGCGCGATGCGTGATGGCACGCCCTCACGGAGCCCCATCGAGGCCGGGATCCAGTCGGCACTTACGTGTCTGTGGGCGCGCGAGTCGGCCGAAAAGCGGCGTTATTGCAATGTCGTGATGCCTACAGCTACCGACTAGTGCACACGCGGCAAGAAAGTGGGCGGGGTTACCTCAGGTAACCCCGCCCTTGGCGTTGCAGGCGATGAAGGTGTCTAGGCGCTTGGTCCGCCCATGGGAGGGCGCTCCATACCGCGGACCGACTTGTGCATCATCGGCCTTGGCATGCGCCCTCGGCCTCCAGCCATCCTGGCCGGTCCTGCTCCGGCGTCCCAATACCCCGCCTCGAGCCCCCGCAGCAGCCAGTCTGCCTGATCCTCGGTGATGGCCCCGTTCTCCAGCGCAACCTCGACGGCTTTGCGAACGCGGGCCTCGCGGGCCGCGTCGGAAGCATCCTTGAGCTCTTGCAGAGGCACGCCAGCTTCCTCAGCGAGATCGGCCAGCACTTTGCCATCCCTCAGTTGCGATGCGAGCTCCTCGGGCGTCATGCCCAGGGCCTCTGCTATCGCCTCTTGCTGGGGGTGGTCATCGCCGCGCCTCAGTAATTCCGCGCCGAGAAGGCTGCGGCGCATCGCTCCCCTTTCGGCGTCATACCCGTTCTCGAGGCCCTCCAGGAGCCAGTCTGCGTGCTCTTGGCTAATGGCGCCGTTGGCTACGGCCTGCTCGATGGCTGCGCGTCGTGCTTTGTCCCGCGATGCTGCTACTGTCTCCCGCACCTCGTCCGGGTCGACACCGGCGTTCTCTGCTAGGTCGGCCAGCGTTCGGCCACCCCAGAGCTGCAGCCGAAGGTCCTCTACGCTCAACCCGAGCAAGTTGGCAATGCTTTCCAGCGCGCCCTCCGGTTTGGGGACGCCAATGCCACTGCGGTCTCCAAACAGGGCGGGGCCCTGCGCCGCCACGGTCGCGATGCTACCCAGCCCAATGGCAACGACCAACCCAACAATTGCCGCCACTCGTATGTACCGGTTTCTCATGGCACTCCTTCCATGACTCCTCACCGTAAGGTGATGACTATATCTAGCCTAAGGATAGACATAGGGTGTGAAAGAGTTGTGAAGGGGTCATGAGGGATCCATGGGGCTTGTCAGGCCTCGATGTCGCCACGCGTGGCGCTCTGGTCCCATCGGCTAGTAGAGATCTCCACTCCCAGCTTCAGGCTCGTCTTTTAGGTGCACGGCCTCAAACTCGGCCTGGGCCGCAGAGAGCATAAAGCGCGCGTCGCTGGCCAGCGCCAAGAACTGCCATCCCTGGCCGATGCGCAGGCGCACCTCGGCGGCGTCGAAGCAGTGCTTGCCGGCAGGGACCCCGAGGCGCTGGGCGACTGTGAGGACGTGGTGCATGGCGGCCTCGTGGGCCGTGCCAGGGCCCATATCAGCGTCGCCAGCACCCATCGAGAGCGCGAGGTCGCGGGGACCCACAAAGCACGCTGCCACGCCATCTACCGAGAGGATCTCCTCCGCGCGCTCGACGGCCTGGATAGTCTCGATCATCGGGATGCACAGGACGTTTCGGGCGGACCAGGTGGCATAATCCTCGTCCACGTACGTACGGAGGCGGCTGCCGCCATAGCTGCGGCGACCGTGCGTAGCATAGCGGGTATCGGACACGGCGCGAGCCGCATCCTCGGCCGAGTTGACCATAGGGATGATCAATCCCATGGCACCGGCGTCCAGTGTGCGCTGGATCCAGATGGGCTCGTTCCAAGGAACGCGGGCCATGGGGATGCTGCCTGCTAGCTGGATGGCGCGGAAGCAACCAGTCAACGTTTCGATGCCCACAGGGCTATGTTCGATGTCCACCGCTACCCAGTCCCACCCTACGGAGGCGAGGGCCTCAGCAGCTTCGGCGGAGCAGAGCGTGACCCAGCCACCGACGGCGGGCTTGCCGGCTTCCAGCTTCTCTCGGACGGGATTCTCTCGCAGGATCTGTTTCATGGTTCCTCTTGCCTACCAGCGCTCGCGATGAACGCGAGCGGCGTCGAACTGGGTGCGTGGCTCTTTGTGCGCGGCGGGGTGGCCGATGGCGATGTATGCGAACGGGACCACATCCTCAGGGATGCCCAGGATCCTACGCGCCGCGGCCTCACGCTCAGGGATGGGGTGCACGCCGCACCATACACTGCCTAGCCCCAAGGCCGTTGCAGCCAGCAGGATGTTCTCCGTGGCCGCGGCGCAGTCTTGGATCCAGAAGGCCTCACGTCCTGGGTAGCTGGCTTCTGGTTGGCCACAGGGGACGATGCACACGGGCGCTTGCGCCACCATCTTGGCATAGGGATGATCCTCGGCAAGCTGCGCCCGCGTATCAGCATCGGTGACCACCACAAAGTGCCACGGCTTGCGATTCCCTGCGGAGGGCGCCGCCATTGCCGCCTGGAGGAGGGTCTCGATCTGCTCCGCGCCCACAGGCTCACTCGTGAACTGCCGGATGCTGCGCCTGGCGAACAGGTTGGGGATCTCTAGTTCGGGCATCGGTATCCTCCTTCTGGGCGGCGAGAGACGGATCGCTGCCCCTCGCCATAGGGGGCGCTCAGATGCGCGCCACAAGACGCGTTAGGTCAAAGACCGTGACCTGCCCCGGATCGCCGTCGCACGTGATGGTCATCGGCACACCTGGCTGCAAAGTCAGCGCGTTATCCGACAGGTCGACGTCTTGCTCGGTCTCGACAAACACGCCAAAGGCGGGCACATCGCTAGTGAGCGTGATGGTTTGGCCCTCGACGTCCACCTCAATGGTCGGCGTGTGTAGCTCCAGCCAGCGGAAGCGTTCGAAAACCAGATGATTGGTATAAGTCTGGTCGCCGATCTTCAGA
>CAZTMY010000018.1:0-5775 GCA_964614895.1 uncultured Anaerolineales bacterium | reverse complement strand
ACGTACACTATCGTATCCAGCAGATCGCCGTTGCGCTCGACGGGCACGGTGGTCGAGCCGCGGTCCTCTGGGAGGACGCGGGCGCGATAGCCGACGCCGAGCTCGTCAAGGGCAAGTGTCTTCAGGGGCGTCACCGCGTTTGCCTGGAGAGTGACGTCGAAGGTGTGCTGACTGCGGACGCGTCCCGCAAGATCGTAGGCGATGATCGTGGCCTTGCCCGACTTTTCCTGGAGAAAATCGCTATCGGCGGAGAGGGTGACGGCCTCATCCTGGAACCGCAGGATAGGGAGGACGTGGTCGTAGAAACGGCGGCTGGCGTACCACAGGGCCTTTTTGCGGCGATAGTAGTCGATGCAGCTCCAGCTCGCGACCGGCCAGCAGTCGTTGAATTGCCAGTAAAGCGTGCCGCTGGTCATGAACTTGCGCTCGCGCCAATGCTCCACGCCGGTGCGGATGGCCTCGGCCTGGTTGAACTGGGTCAGGTACACAAAGCTCTTGAGATCCTTGGGTAACCCTATGCGGCCGGCCAGGAAACGCACCAGGCGCTCGGTTCCGTCTACCATCTTCTGGTGGCTCATCATCACTGGGCTGAAGATGGCGCGGTCCTCCGGCTCGGTGTACGACAGCACCGTCTTCCAGCAAGGCATGGCCTGGAAGCCAAACTCGCTGATGAACCTCCCGCTGTCTTGCAGATAGCCGGCATAGTCACGCCAGCCGCTCCACACATCCCACGAGTGGCGGTCGCCCTCTTCCATGCAGTTGGGGCTTTCACCACCGTAGGGGCTAGAGACCCAGTATGGCCGGGAGGGGTCCAGCTCGGCGCAGACCCGGGGGAGGTCCTCACGGTAGATCCAATTGCCCTGATACTTTGGGATGCCGGTGTGCCACCAGTCCACGAATCCCCAGTTATTCTCGTTGTTGCCACACCAGAGGACGATGCTGGGGTGATTGCGCAGCGCTCTCACCACCAGCCTCGCCTCGTCGCCGGCCAAGGCGGCAAACCAGTCCAGCTCATCGGGGTACTGGGCGCAGGCGTACATAAAGTCCTGCCACACCATGATTCCAAGCTCGTCGCAGGCCTCATAGAAGGCGGGATCCTCGTAGATGCCACCTCCCCAGACGCGAAGCATGTTCATCTTGCCGTCGGCGGCAAGCTGCACCAAATCGTGATAGTCTTGGGGCGTGAGGCGCGGTAGCAGGTTGTCGGCGGGGATCCAGTTGGCGCCCTTGGCGAACACGCGCACACCGTTGATGGCCAGCACAAAGCTGCGCCCCTCGGCGTCGTCTTCCTGGATGAGTTGAACAGTGCGGATGCCAAAGCGGGTGGTCGTCTCGTCCACGATGCGGCCGTCGATGAGGGCCTTGATAGTCAGGTCATAGAGCGGTTGCTCACCCATCCCATTTGGCCACCAAAGGGCAGGCTCTGGAATGGCCAAGAGCACGCTTCCTTGGTCACCTGCAGGACTTGGTGCGCTCTCGGTGATCCCTCGCGCCACATCTTGTCCATCTCGACGAATCACGAACTCGAGATCGGCCGTGAGTTCGTCTACCAGGTCGACATTGACCGAGGCGCGTACCAGCGCTTCCCCATCCCCGAGCTGCTCGGTGCGGACATAGGGATCACGGAGCCGCGCATCATTAGCGATTTCCAGATACACGGATCGCCAGATGCCTACCTGGGTGATACGTGGTCCCCAGTCCCAGCCGTAGCTGTACTGGGCTTTTCGGATAAAGTTTCGTGCCTGATCGCTGGTTGCGGTGAGATCCAAGCCGCTATTCTGTTGGAGCGCCAGGGGGAGATCCACCGGAGAGAGCAGACGCACCTCGAGGACGTTCTCGCCGGCGAGTACCAAATCGCGCACGTCCAGGTGGTATGGCATGAACATATCCTCGAGCTGCACCACAAAGGTGCCGTTGAGGTAGACCTCAGCTAGGGTGTCAACACCTTCGAACACGAGCTCGACAAGGGTGGCTTCTGTCTCTTGCTTGGTGAGGGTAAACACGCGGCGATAGGTCCAGTTCTTGTGTTCCAGCTTGTGTGCCTCGACCTCGTTGGTGCGGTAGAAGGGGTCAGAAAGCTCGCCGAGGGCCATCAGGTCGAGCTGGACACACCCGGGCACGTGGCCCTGTTGCCAAGCGCCGCTTCCCTCCTCACGGAACTGCCAAGGGCCATCGAGAGAGATCCTTGTTGTCATCAGTAGCGTGCTCCTTGCATCGGGGCTGCGGACACCCCCAGAACCGATGCTGCGATCATACAAGCCGTGGGAACTGGGGTCAAGGCAGGGGGTGTTAAGAAACGGACCCCCAGATTTCTGCCCGCCCTGAAGCTTGGCGCGAGTCACGATATTTCGTGGGGAGAGACAGCCAAGAGGAGGTATGGACAAGATTCGGCTGGTAGACATGGGGAAGAGCGCGCTCTTTGTCCTACCTGTGGAACGTATCGGAGCGAGACGTGGAGCGGGCGGCCACATGGGACCTGGGCGTCAGCTAATTCCCGGAGTTGGCGGTGGACGGCTCTGGCCCTGACGAGCCAGACCTTGGCAGTTTGCGCGGAGCGCAAACTGCTCGTAAGCAAGGGCACCAGCCCTTGCGACCGTGATCGCCGAGACCCTTGACGACATCATCCGCCAGGCGCAGAGGGTGAACGTTAGCTACCATGGGTTCAATAGCCGTGTATCAGATCCAGACGCACGACCGGTCATCATCGTTGGCGCATTCGTGTCATTCTTCATGCGAGCATCGCGAGGTGCCCGTCGGCCTCGGGGTGCTCGTGCGCTGGGATGGTTGATCGCGGGCGCGATTCGCTCTACTCTTCCGACATCGCTTGCAGGAGGGAGGGATCGATGCCTACCAGAAGGCTAGCCACGCTGGCCGTGCATGCAGGACGGGCTGAGACGAGTGCATCGGGTTGGCGACCAACCAGTGTGCCCGTCTACCATAGCGTCGCGTACTCGTATGCAGACATGGCCGAGCTCGATTCGGTCTTTGAGGGCGAGACCAGGGGTTACGTGTACGGACGCTACGGCAATCCAACGGTCGAGGCCCTGGAGGGCGCACTGGCTGCGTTGGAAGGGGCAGAGGCAGCGTTGGCCTATAGCAGCGGCATGGCGGCGATCCACGCGGCGTTGCTCGGTGCAGGCGTGAGTCCCACGAGAGGTGTGATGTGCGCCAGGGATGTATATGGCGCCACCCGCGCGCTGCTGGAGGGTGTCCTAGCGCCGATGGGCATCCGCCGCGCGTATGTCGACGTGCAGGATCTCCATGGCGTGCGGGAGGCGCTCGCTGTCGGGTCGCCCGCGGCGCTGGTCTGCGAGGTCATATCGAATCCTTTGCTGCGGGTGGCCGATATCGCCGCGCTGGCTGACCTAGCGCACCAGGCCGGCGCCGCGCTGGTGGTGGATAGCACCTTTGCCACGCCTTGGCTTGTGCGTCCGTTGGAGGTGGGCGCCGACTATGCGGTAGCGTCGGCAACCAAGTACTTGGCTGGGCATGGCGACGCTTTGGCCGGGGTGGTGGCGTGTGACGGTGCCAGGGCACAGGCGCTCGAAATGGCGAGGCGCCTGATGGGGCCATCCCTGGCGCCTCAGGAGGCCTGGAAGGTCCGACGTGGTCTTGTGACGCTGGCGCTACGCATGCGAGAGCACTGCGCCAACGCGCAGCGCGTTGCCAACTGGCTGGCAATGCAATCGGGCGTGGCGGCCGTGCACTATCCGGGATTGCCGGATCACCCCGAGCATGCCCTCGCGATCCGACAGTTTCAGGATCGCGGCTTCGGTGGTGTGGTGACGTTTGAGTTGGAGGGTGCCGACCGGGCAGACGCGTTTCGCTTCCTCGACGCTCTCCAGCTAATCCGCCCCGCGCCGTCCCTGGGCGATGCCATGAGCCTTGCCTTGCATCCGGCGAGTTCCTCACATCGGACGCTAGCGCATGAGGAGCGCCGGCGCCTGGGTATCGGGGAGGGACTGATCCGGCTCAGCGTTGGCATTGAGGACGCTGAGGACATCATCGAGGATTTGGCGCAGGCGCTCAGCATCGTGACCTAGGCGGGTGGGACTGGCCTCCCCTCCCCGTACACCAGCCAGCGATACGACTTTTCGATGCGGTCCCAGTTATGTTCGCGGTCCAGTGACCAGAACCGGCCGATGAGCGACGCAAAGGTACCGGTGCCCAGCTTCTGGCAGGCTTCCTCCACCTGCTGGGTGTAGATAGCGCCGCTCTCTGGCCTCTCGCCGCGGCGACCTAGCATCCCGTGGATGTAAACCTCTGGCACGCCCAGTTCGTGGGCCATGCGCAAGATCGCCAACAGGTGCTCGACGGAACCATGCGAGCTGTAGAACGAGATGATGCCCAACAAGTGGAGCGCCGTCCCGTCGCGGATGGCGCCCTCCATGGCCCAGCGCAGTGCAGGGTTGCGCTGCAACGAGCCATCCGCGATGGCGCGCTCGACGCGCAGCCGATCCGACGGAATGACGCGACCGGCACCAAGATGCAGGTGGCCTACCTCCGAGTTACCGACTGTCTTGCCCGGCCGGCCCGGGACGGTATCGGGCAGCCCCACCGCCTCGCCAGCGGCTTCCAGCCGAGTGTAGAGTGGCTCTCGCGCGAGGGCATCCATCTGGGGCGTATCTGCCTCCGCGATGAGATTCCCATGGGTGTCGCTTCGCGTCCCCCAGCCGTCCAGGATGAGTAGCGCGACGCGGCGTCGACCGTCGAGGCGGGCTCCCTGGAGCAGCGATCGGCCTTCCATAGCCGCGGGCACGGGGACTCCTAGCAGCGTTAGCACGGTGGGCGCCACATCGATGAGCGTGCCGCCACTCAAGAGATGGCCGTCCTCGAGGCCTGGCCCCACGAGCGCGAATGGGACAGGGCTGTCCGTGTGACCTGTATCGATGGTGCCGTCCTCGTAGAGCCACTTCTCAACAGTGCCATGGTCTGCTGTCACGATGACGGTGATGCCCTCGGCTCTGGCGGCGGCAAGCACGCGCCCAAGTTGGGTGTCCACGGTCTCGACGGCTCGCAGGATGGCGACGCGATCCTCGCTGTGCCCGATGACATCCACGTTAGCCCAGTTGACGATGATCAGGTCAGCGTCGCCATGGATCTCCTCGATGGTGGCATCAGCTACGTCAGAGGCGCGCATCTCAGGCGGCGGGAGATAGCCCTCAAAGTCGCGAGATGGCAAGAACCGCCTACGCTCGCCGGGGAAAGGCTCCTCGCGCTTGCCATTCAAGAAAAAGCCCAGATGCACGGCCTTTTCCGACTCGACGATCTTGACCTGGCTCAGGCCCGCCCGGCTCGCCGTCTCGCAGAGAGTATCCGCATATGGCCCCTCGGGGGGAAAGGCGACACGCACGTCCAGGTCTGGGTGATACTGGATGAGCGTAGCCCAATGCGTTTCTATGGGCTCGACGGCGAAATGGGTGAAAGGCCTCTGCGTAAACGCCTGGGTGAGCTCGATCTCGCGCTCGCCGCGGAGGTCGTAAAAGATGACATAATCGCCGTCTCGTATTAGGCCGATGGGGCGACCCTCTGCATCGACGCGCACGAGTGGCTCCATCGTTTCGTCGTCCGTAGAGGCCTGATACGCGCGGCGGACGGCGTCCGCGAGGGGATAGGGGGTTGAGATCATCGCCAGGCATCTCCTTCTTCTACCATCCTGATTGATCCAGTCTAGCACGCTGATGAAGGTAGGCCAAGATCGAGCTGCACCTCGAGGGCATGGTAGAGGGGCCGCTCAGTGGCTTTTGCTAGTCGGCCCGCGGCGCGCCGCCTATA
>CAZTMY010000017.1:0-17018 GCA_964614895.1 uncultured Anaerolineales bacterium | reverse complement strand
CCGCGAGGGCGGCCGCACCGTGGGCGCCGGCGTCTTGACCAAGATCATCGAGTAAGTGTCTCAATCGCGCGGTCGCAACCGATGCATAGCAACGATGGCAACCCATAGCTAGGTGGATAGATGGCCAAGAAAGCAGATCGACTTGTTATCACGCTGGCTTGCAGCCAGTGCAAGGAACGAAACTATACAACGCAGAAGAACAGACGCAACGATTCTGGGCGTCTCACCTTGATGAAGTACTGTCCTCGTTGCCATAAACATACGGAGCATCGTGAAGAACGTTAGACGCAAGCTGAGCTTGCGTTCGTAGGCGAGTAGCTCAATTGGCAGAGCAACGGTCTCCAAAACCGTAGGTTGCGGGTTCGATTCCTGCCTCGCCTGTCTGATGATCGCAACGCCGCTTCGGTCTCCGAGCTCCCAATTACGGCACAGCTAGGGAGAGATCGTGTTGCAGAGCTGGGTAGCGGCGTTCTTTCTGCTAGGCAAAGTTTATCGGGTTCGGTTGAATGTTGACCTGGCCAAGCGAGGTCACGATGGCCGCAAAGCAGAAGCGGAAAAAAGAGAACAAGCTGGCGCGCTATCTCCGAGAGACGCGTGCTGAGATTGGCAAGGTTGTGTGGCCTACGCGTCCTCAGACCATCCACCTGACCGCTATTGTCTTTGGCGTCACAGCGGCCATGAGCTTGGCGCTAGGCTTCCTTGACTGGGTGTTCGCACGCTTAATTGCCCTATTGATCAGCTAGGCTTCCAGAGCACTGCTAGGATATTATGGCACAAGAGGATCAGGATCGATCTACAACCGAAGATCTCCCCGAAGGGGAAGAGGTCGACGAGCGCGTCGCCGAGAGTGGCGCAGAGCCGTCGGAAGAGCCGATTGCAGAGGGCAATGCTGCTGCGGGCGAAGAATCTGCCGACGCAGAAGTTGACGATGAACGCAAGTGGTACGTCGTCCACAGTTACTCGGGGTATGAGAACAAGGTCAAGCGTAACCTCGAGCAGCGCATCGAGACCATGGGCATGGAAGACAAGATCTTCCGTGTGGTTGTGCCCACTGAAGAAGAGGTCGAGATCCGTGACGGCCAGCGTAAGGCGAGCCGCAAACGCGTGTTCCCCGGATACATCCTTGTACAGATGATCATCGACGAGGAGTCGTGGTACGTGGTGCGTAACACGCCCGGTGTCACGGGCTTTGTGGGGTCGGGGACGGAGCCTACCCCTCTTACCCAGGAAGAGGTCAACAACATCCTGAGCCGGATGGAAGCCGAGCAGCCGCGCATCAAAGTCAGCTTTCGCGTTGGCGAGACAGTGCGCATTACTGAGGGCCCGTTCGCCGAGTTCATGGCCGTTGTGGATGAGATCTTTCCAGATCGCGGAAAAGTACGTGTGTTGGTTTCATTCTTTGGGCGCGAGACTCCGGTAGAGATGGATTTTCTACAGGTCGAGAGGATCTAGCCAGTTCCGAGTGTGGATGGCCTCGTGGGTTCATTACGGCAACGTCAAGTGAGGTACGCCTGCCATGGCAAAAAAAGTCATCGCCAAGATCAAACTAGCTATCCAAGCGGGCAAGGCTAATCCCGCGCCACCTGTTGGCCCAGCCCTTGGTCAGCATGGTGTCAATATCATGCAGTTCTGCAAAGAGTACAACGCACGTACCGCCTCGCAGGCCGGCATCACCATCCCTGTCGAGATAACGGTTTTTGCGGACCGATCCTTCACCTTTGAAACCAAAACGCCCCCTGCCAAGGACCTGCTCCTGCGGGCTGCAGGCGTGCCCAAGGGCTCCGGCGAGCCAAACACAAAGAAGGTTGGGCGAGTTAGCCGAGACCAGGTCCGTGAGATCGCCCAGATGAAGATGAAGGATCTCAACGCCATCGACATCGAGGGCGCGATGCGTCAGATCGAGGGCACTGCCCGGAATATGGGCATCATCGTGACCGACTAGCGTTCGCCAAGCGGACGTCCAGCGTGGGAGGGGGGCTAACGCGCCTCCCGTCTGTACCACAAGGAGAACGAACCAACATGGGAAAGCATGGCAAGAGATATCTAGGTCTCCGTGAGAAGATTGATCGCATGCGTGAATATGAGCCACGCGAGGCGATTGAGCTCGTCAGGAGCTTTGATTCGGCCAAGTTCGATGAGACGGTAGAGCTTCATCTACGCATGAACGTTGATCCGCGTCGAGCTGACCAGGCCCTGCGAGGAGTCATCAGCTTGCCGGAAGGCACCGGCAAGAAGGTTACCATTCTCGTCTTTGCCGAAGGCCCAGAAGCCGAAGCTGCGCGCGAGGCCGGCGCTGACTATGTGGGAACGGACGAGTTCATCGAAAAGATCCAGGCTGGGTGGGTCGAGTTTGACATTGCGGTAGCTGTGCCGCAGGTGATGGGCAAGATCGGCCGCTTGGGGCGTGTGCTGGGTCCGCGTGGCCTGATGCCAAGCCCCAAATCGGGGACCTTGGTCCAACCTGACAACATTGCCGAGACGATCGCACAGCTGCGCCAGGGCCGGGTGGAGTATCGCATCGATCGGTCAGCCAATCTACACATCCCTATCGGTAAAGCTACCTTTGAAGTCGATCAGTTGATGAACAACCTTCTGGCAGTGGTCGAGGCCATCTGGCGCGCTCGACCTGCAACTGTCAAGGGCCAATACGTGCGCCGCGCGACGTTGTGCACGACTATGAGCCCGGGCGTGCGAGTCAATGTGCGGTCACTCGCGGATATGTGCAAGAGCTAGCGATCACAACATAACAGCATACATGCCCGAGACAGCAGGTGCGCACGACGCTTAATGAACCGCCTGCCGAGGCAATGGCTTCCGCTCCGTCACGGCGCTGCCGTGTTGGAGATCGAGGGGACCTTGCCTCAGAAAGGCAAGGTCCCCTTGTTCGTGAGATAAGGAGGTAAGGTTCCTTGGCACTATCAAGAGAAAAGAAGGAAGAGCTTCTGGCCCAGTATCAGGAGGAGCTGGCAGCAGCCGAGGCCTTGATCTGGGGACACAACCTCGGACTGACTGTGGAAGACATGGAAGAGCTGCGTCATGGCCTACGCGAGGCGGGCTCGAAAGCCATGGTAGTCAAGAACACGCTGATGCGCATAGCACTGGAGCAGTGCGATCTGCCGTGGGATCCAGAAATGATGCAGGGCGCCAATCTGGTGACGTTTGCGGCTGGCGAGTTGGGACAGGCAGCCAAGGTGGCTGTCGAGTTTGCACGAGTCCACGATGAGGCGTTCGCCATTAAAGGCGGAATCCTGTCTGGTGAGTTGGTTGACGCTCAGCAGATCCGAAACTTGGCATATCTACCATCACGCGATCAGCTCCTCGCCCAGGTGGTGGGTAGCATCCAGGCACCCATCAGCGGCCTGGTGGGGGTTCTCTCAGGCGTCATGAGGGGCTTGGTGACGGTGCTTCACGGCCGCCAGGAGCAGCTCGAAAGCTCTCCAAGCTAGTCTTACTAGCGGACCCGTCAAGTTGAAAAGCAATCCGAAGAATGGAGGATGTAAGGTGACGAAGGAAGAATTGATCGAAGCTATCAGCAACATGACAGTGCTCGAGCTGGCCGAACTGGTCAAGGCTCTCGAGGACAAGTTCGGTGTCAGCGCGGCCGCGCCTGTGGCTATGGCCGCTGTAGCAGCCGCCCCGGGCGCAGCAGCCGAACAGGAAGAAGAGCAAACCGAGTTTACCGTGATGCTCGAAGAGATCGGCGACCAGAAGATCCAGGTGATCAAGGCCGTCCGTGAGCTCACCAGCTTGGGCCTGCGCGAGGCCAAAGAAGTCGTGGATAGCGCACCCTCGGAGATCCTCAAGGACGTCTCCAAGGAGCAGGCTGAAGCCGCCAAGGAAAGGATCGAGAGCGCGGGGGCTAAGGTTACTATCAAGTAATGCCGGCCGAGCGGCAAGCAAGAGAGGGGATCGCCATCAAGCGATCCCCTCTTTCATGGGCAGGATAGGACTCGAACCTACGACCTCCACGATGTCAACGTGGCGCTCTAACCAACTGGGCTACCTGCCCTCATCACGCCCCATTATAGTGGATCACGGCTTCTATGCAAGTCGCAAGCTCGCCATATCATCTGCACATCTCGGAGCCCCATACGAGACTTGAACGCGTAGAGTGCAGGTGCTATACTTGGGCCGAGATCACCAAGATAGACCAACGGACCCATAACATGGTACTCACAGTGGAGTTCCTCGGATACGCGCGAAGGCTGGTGGGATGCGCTTCCCATGCGCTGGAGATTGGCAACAACGCCACCTATGGCGAGCTGTTGCGTGTGCTAGCCGGTGTTTATCCTTCGCTATCTGGTGAGATCATCGACCTCGAAAGCGGCACCCTCACCCCTGCCTACTCACTGATGCGGGAAGACCTAGGGCTAGTCCAGGATTTCCAGGAGCAACCTGTGCATGGGGAGCGCGTGACGCTGATGTTTGTGGAAGCGGGAGGCTGACCGTGTACGCGTATACAGGCAAAATCCTTCACATCGACCTGACCTCGCGGGCTACGTTTGTACAGACCGTTAACGCCGACTATTTAAAAAAGTACGTCGGCGGCGTTGGTCTGGCGACGCGCCTGGCGTGGGAGAACGTCAAGCCGGGGTGCGATCCACTTGGGCCTGACAATGCTCTCTGCTTTGCATGCGGTGCCTTTGCCGGGACTACCTTCCCCGTCGGCACCAAACACGCGGTGGCTTCCAAGTCCCCGCTCACCGGATTCATCGGCGATTCGCTGTCCAGCAGCCACTTCTCCGAGATGTTGCGCCGCGCTGGCTGGGACGGCATCGTCTTCAAAGGGCAGTCGCCCGACTGGGTGGTTGTGTTTATCGATGACGATGAGGTCACTTTCCTAGACGCCTCACCCTACATGGGCAAAGGTTGTATCGAGACGCAGACGGCCATCCGCGAGAAGTTGGGCGACGATAATGTGCGCATTACCTCCATCGGTCCGGCTGGCGAGCATCTGGTGCGTTTTGCCATGATGGACAACGATGGTCGCCAGGTCGGTCGCACGGGCAATGGTGCCGTTATGGGCTCCAAGCGCATGAAGGCCATCGCGATTCGCGGCTCACAGCCCATCCGCGTGGCCGATGTCGAGGGCGTGCTCCGCGAGACCCACAAGCTGATCGAGCGCAGCAAGGGGCCAGGCACGCTCAAGTACCGTACCCTCGGCACGCCTGCCAACGTGCTCACCATGCAAAAGCTGGGCGTCCTTCCTACACGTAACTTCCGGGAGACCGTGTTCGAGCATGCCGAGAAGGTTAGCGGCGAATACATGGCGGAGCACTATACGGTCAAGAAGGTTGGCTGCGTGGGTTGCTCCATTGGCTGCGAGCAATGGGCCGAGGTCAAAGAGGGCAAGTATAAGGGAGCCATTGCTGGCGTCGACTATGAGCCTCTGTTCGCTCTGGGGCCCAACTGTGGTATTGGCGAGCTGCCTGCCATCATCCGTCTGGTGGAGGTTTGCGACAATCTCGGCCTGGACGCCATGAGTGGCGGCGTCGTGGTGAGCTGGGCTATGGAGTGCTTTGAACGCGGCATCCTCACCAAGAAGGACATGGATGGTCTTGAGCCTCGCTTTGGCAACGATGAAGCGGCGGTCGCCCTCCTAGAAAAGATCGCCTACCGAGAGGGCATTGGCGATCTGCTGGCAGAGGGCGTCAAGCGAGCCTCAGAAACTGTTGGTCAAGGCAGCGAACGTTTTGCCATGCATTCCAAGGGACTGGAGATGCCAGGCTATGATGTGCGCGGTCTAAAGACATTCGCGATGGGCTTGGCGGTAGGAACCCGCGGGGCCTGCCACAACCGCTCCTTAGCGTATGAGGCAGACGTGAAAGGTGAGGTGGATCGCTTTGTGGCCGAACCGGGCCGCGGCAAGGTAGCCAGAGATAAGGAAGATTTTGCCTGCATCCTCGATTGCCTGATCATCTGCAAGTTCTTGCGCAAGTGCTTTGACGATTTCTACGAGGAAGTGGCTCACATCTACACGCTGGTCACCGGTATCCCCATGACAGCGGAGGAACTGGGGCTGGTCGGCGAACGTGTTTGGAACCTGAAGAAGGCCTTCAACATCCGCGAAGGATGGACCAAAGAGGACGACTGGCTGCCTGCACGCGTTTTGGAGGAACCAGTGCCCTCCGGACCATCCAAGGGCTCTGTGATTACCCCCGACGAGCTGCGTATGGAGATCGATGATTACTATGCCGCACGGGGGTGGACACAGGACGGGCTGATCCCCAAGGCGAAACTCGAGCAGCTCGGACTAGACGATGTAGCAGAGGTCGTCGGCGTCGAGGAACCTGAGGTCGCCGCCGTCATGTTGGCCAAGGAGGCGCGCTAATGGCGAACATCGGCTACCAGCATATCGTCTGCGATCCCGTCGAGTGCATCGGATGTCACTTGTGCGAGTATGCCTGTTCAGCTACCAAGCATGGCCGCTTTGATAGTAGCCTTTCGCGCATACGCGTCGTACGGATCGAGCCCATCACCATGACGGCCATAAGTTGCCGCCTGTGTGAGGATGCCCCCTGCATACTGGCTTGCCCGCGCAAGGCACTGACACGCTCTGAGGCAAATGGCACCATCCTAGTAGATGAGGATCTATGTGATGGATGCGGATGGTGCGTGGAAGCCTGCGAGTTTGGCGCCATCGTGCTGAACCCGGAGACGAACAACGCCGAGATCTGTGACCTTTGCTCCGATCAAGAAGAAGGGCCCGCCTGTGTACGTTTCTGCCCCAAAGAGGCTCTGTCGCTATCGACGCCTGAGGTGCTTCGGCAACAGGCACGCCGTGAGGTGGTCGCGAGGCTCTTTGAGGAACTAATGTAGCTGCTACGTGCTGACAACGCACAGCCCCTAGGCGGGTTGGTGCGTTGTCGTATGCCATAGCCAGGCAAGAGGAGCCGTGTATGGAACACAATGGAGACCTTCGCATCGGTGTATACGTGTGTAGCTGCGGCTCCAACATCGGGGGCGTCATTGACACCGCCGATGTAGCCGAGTACGCCTCACACCTGCCAGGCGTCATCGTAGCTCGCGACAACCTTTATATGTGTGGCGACCCGGGCCAGAATATGATTCAGGAAGACATTCGCCAGCACAATCTCAACAGGGTCGTCGTTGCTGCTTGCAGCACGCGCATGCACGAGCCAACGTTCCGTGCTTGCGTATCGGAGGCCGGGCTTAACCCGTTTCTCATGGAGATGGCCAACATCCGCGAGCAGGTTACCTGGGTGCACGCGGATGACCCCGAGGCATGCCTGGTCAAAGCCAAGGAGCTGGTAGCAGCAGCCGTGGCCAAGGTCAGCGCCGCCGAGCCACTCGAGCCCATCACCGTGCCCGTTACCAAGGCGGCCATGGTCATTGGTGGCGGTGTGGCCGGCATAAGCGCAGCGCTAGACATCGCGGACATGGGAACGCCCACCTACCTGGTGGAGAAGGAGCTCTCCATCGGTGGCGTTATGGCACAGCTGAACAAGACGTTCCCTACTATGGACTGTTCCATTTGAATACTTGCACCCAAGATGGTTGACGCGGCGCGTCACCCCAACATCACGATCCTGGCAAACACAGAAGTCGAGCACGTAGATGGCTACATCGGCAACTTTTCGGTGAACCTGATCACCAAGCCGCGATACGTCATCGCTGACCGGTGCAACGGCTGCGGCGCCTGTGCTGAGGTCTGCCCCATCGAGATCCCGAATCCCTTTGAGCTGGATATCGCCCCCCGCAAGGCTATTGACGTTCCGCACGGGCAAGCCGTGCCATTGATTTATGCCGTCGATATGGACCACTGCATTCAGTGCTACAAATGTGTAACCGCGTGTGGCAAGCTCGATGCCATCGATTTCTCGCAGGAACCTGAGGAGATCAACCTCGACGTCGGTACGATCATCGTTGCTACTGGCTTTGCCTCGTTCGATCCGTCGGTCATCCCCGAGTATGGCTATGGCCGCTATCCCAACGTGATCACGGCCATAGAACTAGAACGCCTGGCCAATTCGGCCGGCCCCACCATCGGCCGGCTTGTGCGACCCAGCGATGGCAAGACGCCCAAGAGCGTGGCCATCATCCAGTGCGTAGGCTCGCGTGACAAGCGGTTCAACGAGTATTGCAGCGGTTTCTGTTGCATGTATGCGATCAAGAACGCGATTCTGCTCAAGCAGACCTACCACGATATCACTATCACCATTTTCTATATCGATATCCGGACTCCGGCCAAAGGCTACGAAGAGTTCTACAATCGGGCCCGTGAGGCTGGTGTCCGGTTCATCCGGGGACGGCCCTCGCTGGTGAGTGAGGATCCCATCACGGGCAACCTCATTGTGGAGGCTGAGGATCAGGCCCTGGGCCAAGTCGTCGAGGTCGAGGCAGAGATGGTTGTTCTCTCTGCGGCGGCGATCCCGCAGCCTGACGCCGAGGGATTGGCCAACAAGCTGACGCTGGCCCGCAGCCCTAGTGGCTTTTTCATGGAATACCATCCCAAGCTCCGCCCAGTGGATGCTCCCACGGATGGTGTGTTTCTGGCGGGGGCTGCGCAGGGCCCCAAGGACATCCCCGCCAGCGTTGCCCAGGGCAGTGCGGCGGCGTCCCGGGCTGCGCGGGTTCTATCTCAGGATACGTGGGAGATCGAGCCCATCGTGGCAGAGGTGAACCCCGCGCTCTGCATTAGCGCCCAAGGGAAACGATGCGGCATCTGCGCCAGGGTCTGCCCTTACGGCGCCATCGTGGTCGAACAAGGGAAGCCAGCTACCATTATGACGGCCAAGTGCCACGGATGTGGCGCCTGCGCTGCCGAGTGCCCCCACAACGCTATCCAGCAGCACCACTTCACGGCCGCTCAGATCCTGGCCCAGATCAAGGCCCTGCTGCAGGAGCGCCCGGAGGAAAAGATCTTGGTCTTTATGTGCAACTGGTGCAGCTATGCCGGCGCAGACATGGCTGGCACGAGCCACTTTAGCTATCCGCCTAGTTCGCGTGGCATCCGTGTGATGTGCAGCGCACGTACCGACGACAAGTTTGTGCTGGAGGCCTTCCGACGCGGTGCAGGTATGGTACTGGTGTCAGGTTGCCACCCGCAGGACTGCCACTATATAACGGGCCAGCAAGTGGGCGCACGTCGCTTTGAGAGATTGCGGTCGACACTAGAGCGCATGGGAATCGATTCCCGACGTTACCGCGTGGAGTGGATTTCGGCCGCCGAGGGCGAAAAGTACGCTCGCGTCATCACAGAGATGGACGAGGTCCTAGCGGGATATGACCCTGCCGAGATCAAGCGACAGAATCGAGAGGCTGCGCCCAAGATTGCTCGGCGCCTGCGCAAGTGGAGCGAGGACCCGCGCCTCGAGAGCATCTTTGAGGACATGCCTTTGCTGCAGGGGGTGGTCAAGTGATGGCTGATCAGTCTCAGCTCGACCCACACTTTGCCGATGAGGTGATGGCGCGGCCCGGCGGCGAGCATCTTCTCACCTGCATGGCATGTGGGACGTGTGCCTCTGTCTGTCTCGTGCGTCGATTCCATCCAGCCTTTAATCCACGTCGGGTGCTCCACCAGACTTTGCTCGGTATGCGCAAAGCCGTGCTATCGAGCGAGGAGATCTGGCTATGCTCCGCTTGTGACGCTTGCTACTCTCGCTGCCCTCAGGAGATCCACATCTCGGAGGTCATGGGAGTGCTCCGCGATATCGCCATCGAGGAAGGGTACGCAGCCCCTGGCCCCTTTCCTGAAATCAATCGCGACCTATGCTCCGGCTGCGCCACCTGTGCGCGCGTCTGTCCCTACGACGCCATCGCGCTAGCTTCCGACGAGGACGACCCGTCGCGGCAGACCGCTCACGTAGACAAGACGCGCTGTCTGCATTGTGGGTTATGCGTCGCGACTTGCCCCTCGGGTGCTATCACACTGGAGGAGCCCAACGACCAAGAAGTCGTGGCGCGCGTAAGCGCCGGGGGGTGGTTGGACCAGCCCGGCCGGTTGGCCGGCGGCCCCGAGCCACGTTGCCTAGCATTTGTTTGCCAATGGAGCGTTCGGTCCGAGGCGGCCTGGGCACGCGCTCAGCGTTTTGGTGATCGGGTACGCATGGTGCGCCTGCCGTGCTCGGGACGTATCGATCCCGCCATGATCCTTTGGGCTTTGAGCAAGGGTGTCGATGGCGTCTTGGTTGTTGGCTGTGATGATGATGAGTGTCATTACCAGCGCGGTACCTTTACGGGACGTAGCAAGGTGTACCTGCTTCAAGATATATTGGCTACCATGGGCTATGATGAGGAGCGTATCCGGTTTTCACGGCAGAGTATCTACGAGCGCTTTGGGCTTGAGCACGCCATTGAGGAGATGCTCCAAACCCTCAGCAAGCTGCCAGCACCAATTGCCATCAACGCCACCTAACGCGAGGGGGACGTCTGTTCATGCAAAAGCTGAAACTGGCCGTCTACTGGGCTTCTAGCTGCGGTGGCTGCGATATTGCCCTCGTAGAGCTGGGCGAGCACCTGGTGGAGCTAGCACAGCTAGCCGATATCATCTTTTGGCCCTGCGCTACCGACCACAAGTATGCCGAGGTCGAAGCCCTCGAGGATAAGAGCATCGACCTGACGCTGTTCAATGGTGCTATCCGAACAGAGCACGATCGCCACATGGCGCACCTGCTGCGGGCCAAGTCCCGCATCCTAGTCGCTTTTGGCTCTTGCGCCATCGAGGGCTGCATCCCAAGCCTGAGCAATATCCGGGGCGCGGCGTACGCCCTCCAATGTGCGTTTGTCGACAACCTTTCCACCGAGAACCCCGGCGGCGTCGTGCCCTGTGCAGACTATGTGGCGCCTGAGGGGGCCCTTCCTCTACCTGCGCTAGAGACGAGCGTCCATACCCTCGACCAGGTGGTCCCCATCGACTATGCCATTCCAGGTTGCCCACCGCATCACGATCAGGTTTGGAAAGCCATCTCGCAGATCATTGCCGGCGATCTGCCTGCGCGGGGCAGCACCATTGGCGTCGAACCGCGGACAGTGTGCGATCAGTGTCCGCGCAAGCGTACGGGCAAGATTCGCGTCAGTCGCTTTCTCCGTGTCCACGAAGGTGAGCCAGATCCCGACATCTGCCTGCTGGAGCAAGGCTACATCTGCGCTGGCCCTGCCACCCGCGCGGGATGCGGGGCCCTCTGCATTGGTGCCAATATGCCATGCCGAGGCTGCTATGGTCCGCCAGAAGGCGTGCAGGATCAGGGCGCAGCCCTGCTGAACGCGATCGTCGCGGGACTGGAGGGCAAGTCCGAGGCCGAGATCCGCGCTGTCCTCGACACTATTGTCGACCCGGTTGGTACGTTCTACCGGTTCAGCCTGGCTGGATCGATCCTACATACCCTCCCTACGTACAGCGGCAACAGCCTAACACAGTCTTGCAGGTCCAAGCAGGGGGGGCGATCATGAAACGCATTACCATCGATCCCATCACTCGGCTCGAGGGCCACGGCAAGATCACCATCTTTCTGGACGAACAAGGTGACGTGGCAAACGCATACTTTCAGGTGCCGGAATTCCGCGGCTTTGAGGCATTTTGCGAAGGGCGCCCTGTCGAGGAGATGCCTCGCATCACGCAGCGTATCTGCGGTGTGTGCCCTATGGCCCACCACATAGCATCGGCCAAGGCGGCTGACGCGGTCTTTGGCGTCAATCCTCCTCCTGCGGCGTTGCGCATCCGCGAGCTTGCCTACAACGCCTTTGTCTCGGGTGATCACGCAACCCACTTTTTCGTACTCGCTGGTCCCGATTTCATCATTGGCCCCGACGCAGATCCCGCCGAGCGCAGCATTCTGGGCATCATCGCCCAGGTAGGTCAGACCATGGGCCGCCGGGTCATCCAACATCTGCAAGAGACCCATGAGGTCGTGGCACTCCTGGGCGGTAGGTATGTTCATCCTGTCATGGCGATTCCGGGTGGCGTATCCAAGGCTGTCACCCCCGAGATCCAGGAAAGGCTGATCGAGATCGGCGAGCACCTCGTCGAGTTTGGCCTCTTTTCGCTGGACCTCTGGCGCAAGACAGTCCTGAGCAATGCCAGGTACATGGAGATGATCGCCAGCGAGGCTTACCTGCATCGCGTCCATAACATGGGGCTGGTGGATGCGCAGAACCGAGTCAACTTTTACGACGGGGACGTGCGAGTGGTCGATGTTGAAGGACGCGAGATGGCTCGCTATGCCCCGCGTGACTATCGCGAGTATGTGGTCGAACGAGTCGAGCCATGGACTTATGCCAAGTTTCCGTATCTGAAACAGGTTGGATGGCGCGGCTTTGAGGATGGCATGGATAGTGGCGTCTATCGTGCTACGTCATTGGCCCGGCTCAACGTCGCCGATGGTATGGCGACCCCCCACGCTCAAGAGGCTTATGAGGAATACATGGATGCGATGGGAGGGCGTCCAGTTCATGCTACCTTGGCGACCCACTGGGCACGCCTGGTGGAGATGCTGTATGCTGGCGAGCGTATGCTCGAACTGGCTCGGCATCCCGAGCTGACCGACCCGAATGTGCGCACTATCCCAGATGGCATCGTGGGCGAAGGTATTGCTACCGTCGAGGCGCCACGTGGAACTCTCACGCACCACTATGTTACGGATGAGCGCGGGATCGTCACTAAAGCCAACCTGATTGTTGGCACCACCAACAACCATGCGGCCATCTGCATGTCCATCAAGAAAGCAGCCCAGGAGCTCATTGGCGGCGGTCGAGCCATCACCCAGGGGCTCCTCAACCAGGTAGAGATGGCGTTCCGTGCCTATGATCCGTGTTTCGCCTGTGCCACGCATGCCTTGCCCGGCGAGATGCCGCTTGAGGTGCGCGTGTACGACCATCGAGGACACCAGAAGGCCCACTTGGAACGTAACACCAGCTCAACGGGCACGGCGCATACCTCATGTGGGAGGGGAGACTAGTTCGATGCCTACTCGAGGTACTCCCGTTAAACGGGACACTGAAAGCCAACTCGTACTCCTGCGCCCTATGGTCACTCGTCGATATGAGTTGACGGTCGACCATGAAACCTGCTGTGGCTGCCGCATCTGTTCGCTAGCGTGTCCGCAAGAGGCCATCACGCTCTCCGAAGCCATCGTCGAGGATGGGCGTGTCATCGAGCCTGCGCGGGTCGATATCGACCAGGCCAAGTGCAGCTTCTGCGGGGAATGCGTGGTGCTGTGCCCCACGCGAGCCATCCAACTTACCGTCAACGGGCAGCCCGAGATCCCCGCGGTTGCTGCGGAAGCATTCCCCTATCTGATCCGTAGCAATCGGGTAATGCAGAGTGCGGCTGAGGGCGCTCGCGACGCGTCGTTTGTCAATGACTGCCCGGTAGGCGCGATCACGGCAGAGATCGAACGCGACGAGGACGGCACCGTCATCGCTATCCGAGAGGTGCAGGTGGACAAGAGCGTATGCATGGCCTGCTCGCGCTGTATGCATACGGGACCAGAAGGCCTGTTCACCGTGACCAAGCCATACGACGGGCGCGCCTCGGTGGATGCCTCGCGGTGCCCCGAGGGGTGCCAAGCATGTGTGGATGTCTGCCCATCAAACGCGATCACGTACGATGGTGCACGCGTGTGGCTAGACCAGCGGTTCTGCTTGTTCTGCGAGGCATGCTTGCATGTCTGCCCGGTCGAGGATGCGCTCAGCATCGACCGGCGGCGCATCAACCATACGCCCATCGATTCGGGCGCCTGGACCAAAGCCCTCTCGGTGCTCGTATCGACGCAGGCCGTCGCCCGCGAGTTCGACATCAAAGGCCAGGCCAAGCGACGCCGCCTCATCCTGGGTCAACAGAGCTAGTCCATAGACGAACCGAGCGCCAGGCGTCCCCATCTCGGCGAGGTGATCCATGCCGTTGCTGACTGACTTGGCTGCCGCGCTGCCTCACGCCGAACACCGCCAGACGGCCGGCGTAGAGGTGAAAGACATCACCTGCGACTCGCGCCGTGTGCAGGGCGGGGATCTCTTTGTAGCGGTGCCCGGCGTATCGGTGGACGGGCATGACTATATCCCCGAAGCGCTGCGCGCGGGCGCGGTGGCGGTGGTGGCAGAGCGCCTGGTACCAGCCCTAGAGGGCGTCCCCACCATTCTAGTACCCAACGCGCGTGAGGCCGAGGCCTACCTTCACGCCACATTGCGAGGATTCCCCGCAGCCAAGATGCGGATGGTGGGCGTGACGGGCACGGAGGGCAAGACGACGACAGTCCGACTCCTGGCGCGTATCTTGGAAGCCGCCGGCGAGACGGTCGGCAGCATCGACACGGTAGCGGCCATCATCGCGGGCCGAGAGATAGCCACCGGCGCCCATACCACGACGCCCGACGCCCCTGACACGCAACGGCTGCTGGCCGAGATGGTCTCCCAGGGAGTGTCAACCGCGGTCGTCGAGGCCACCTCGCACGGTCTCGCGATGCATCGGGTCACCGCCTGCGCGTTTGACGCTGCGGTTGTCACCAACGTCACCCACGACCATCTGAACTATCACGGCTCGTGGGAGGCCTATCTCGATGCCAAGGCGATGCTCTTTGAGGGGCTGTCCACATCTCCCCGGAAGCCGGGTGTGCCCAAGGTAGCCGTGACCAACGCTGACGACGCCTCGTTTGAGCGGCTACGCGTTGTGCCGGCAGACATCCACCTGAGCTATGGTCTGGATCCCATCGCCGACGTCACTGCGCGAGATGTCCAATCGACAGTGCAAGGGCTGAAACTTGTGGTGACGGGACTAGATGGACGCCAGATCCGCCTGAAGTCCCCGTTGGTAGGGGCGTTCAACGTCTACAACATCCTGGCAGCGGTCGCGCTGGCTTGGGCTTGGAACTTGGATGAAACTGCCATTACCGAGGGTGTGGGCTCATTTCGTGGCGTTACGGGTCGCATGGAGCGCATCCTGCGGGGCCAGCCATTTGAGGTGTACATTGACTTTGCGCACACGCCGAACGCACTGCGGCGGGCGCTGGCATCGCTGCGTGAGACAACCCGAGGCAAGCTGTGGGTTGTCTTTGGCTGCGCGGGCCTGCGCGATCGCGCCAAGCGGCCCACCATGGGGCGCATCGCGGCCGAGATAGCCGATGGCGTGGTACTCACCGCAGAGGATCCCCGCACCGAGTCGGTGGATGCCATTATCGAGGAGATCGCGCGCGGCGCCGAGCAAGCTGGCTGCCAGGAGGACGTCGGCTACTGGCGCATACCTGATCGCGCCGAGGCGATCGCTTTTGCCTTGCAACGCGCTGCAGAGGGCGATACCGTCGTCATCACGGGCAAGGGGCACGAGCCGACCATGTGCTACGGCACTGTCGAGTATCCCTGGAGCGATCACGCCGCGGTAAATACGGCCCTCGCTGCCCTAGGGTACGGTTAGGGATGGCGCCCGCGGATCACGATCACGCCAGGTTGGATATCCACGCTCAGCACCTCGATGTCCTCAAGCGGAATAGGGATGCCCTCCTGCCCCTCTGTTACGTGATCAACGGCTTCATGGAGCGCTGCCTGGGCGAGCCTGCGCCCAAAGCCCGAGATCGACTCATCCAGGGCCAGCGAGATCACCCGCACATAGACCTTGCCGTCCTGAACGATGGGCTCACCCACCACGGTTACGCCAAAGTCCAGCCCCGTCTCTGATTCGTTCACCTGCAAGGTGGCACGAATGACGTCTTCGTCCAGGGTCACCTCATCAACTGTCACGGTGATAGTGTCTCTGCTGAGCGATTCGTCCGCCAGCATCTTACGGATGTCGTCCGCGGTGAGCTCGATGGTGAATGTCCCTGGCTCATCGGTGCTGCCTGGCGTCACCTCCTTCATCGGCACGGGCGTCGCTTCAGCCGACGCCGTAGCCACCGCTGGCGTTTGCCCCGCGAGCTTTTCCCGCCCCCCCAACAGACGCTGCGCAAGATCAGAGCAGGCACATGACGAGGTCACCAGCCATGCCAGCAACAGAAGGGATAGCAACGCGGCTTTTGGCAGTTTGACGTCCATCAGTCCTCCTATGGCGGCGCCTGTCTCCGAGCTAGCTGGCCAGCGCCTGGTCTGGCGGCACGTGTGGCCTGCCAAGCGCCTCCGCAACCGCCGCATGCGTAAGCTGACCATTGTACGTGTTCAAACCGCGACGCAGTGCGGGATCTCCTGCCATCGCGCGTTTGGCCCCCAGATCGGCGACCTTTTGGATGTATGGCAGGGTGGCGTTGGAGAGCGCGTATGTGGACGTACGCGGTACTGCGCCGGGCATGTTCGGCACGGCGTAATGGATGACGCCGTACTTCTGGTAGATCGGCTGGCTGTGGCTAGTGGGATGCACCGTCTCGATGCACCCACCCTGATCCACCGCCACATCGATGACCACCGAACCCGGCACCATAGTGGCTACCTGCTGTTCGGTCACCAAGACGGGTGCCTTGGCGCCGGGACGAAGCACGGCACCGATTAGGACCTCGGCGCGGCGTACAGCCTCGGTGATATTGCGCTTGTTGGACGCCATGGTGGTCAGCCGTCCATGTAGTACGTGGTCGAGGTAGCAAAGTCTGTCGATGTTGATATCGATGACCGTCACGCGTGCGCCCATACCTAGCGCGATCTCTGCTGCATTAGTTCCGACGGTGCCCCCGCCGATGATCACGACGCTCGCTGGACGCACGCCGGGCACACCGCCAAGGAGGATTCCACGACCGCCCTCCGACTCCTCCAGATAGTGGGCGCCTATCTGAACCGCCATGCGTCCAGCCACCTCGCTCATGGGCGTAAGCAGAGGCAGAGAGCCATCCTCTCTCTGCACCGTCTCGTATGCAATGGCAGTAACACCGTCCTCAAGAAGCTGCTTCGTGAGGACGGGCTCTGCTGCCAAGTGTAGATACGTGAACAGCACCAGGCCCGGGCGGAAATAGGCATACTCTGTCGGCAATGGCTCCTTGACCTTGACCACCATCTCGGCGCCATTGTACACCTCGGCCGCGGAAGGCACGACGGACGCGCCCGCTTTTTCGTACTGTTCGTCGGTGAATCCACTTCCGACGCCAGCCCCC
>CAZTMY010000016.1:0-17710 GCA_964614895.1 uncultured Anaerolineales bacterium | reverse complement strand
TTCGCATGCCTGGTCCATACCTCAGCACGCTACGGAAGCCGACGGGGGTGTCTACTCACGCATCACCAAACTTGATAGCGTAGACCCCACTAGAACAGCTCCGGCTTGATAGCCTCTTCCGGCGGGCCGAGGTGCTCTTCGATCAACTCGAGAAGCCAAGGAAGATCGTCGATAGTTCCCGGCTCGAGGCGCATCAGGGCCTCGTTTCCCTTCTCTGGAGGCCCTTCAAGATCATAGACTAGCACCGGGAGCTTCCACTCGACGCGCTCGCGCGAGAGATATCGTGAGAAGCGCCCCAGGTCCCGTGGACTACACAGTCCGGCGCCAAGCGAGTGTACGTGATAGCTACGAACTTGATCCCAGCGAAGCTGCTGGTTGCCCCAATGCGAACGACGGGCGATGTATTCATCGGTGATGGTGATCTCTTCCTCTCGCAGAATGAGCCAGTAGTAGATGCCAATCAACGAAGGCATGGTAAGGATCACGCCATAGGGCCAGAGCGAACCCTGTTCATAGGCGCGGGCCATGCGGACGGGAACGCCGATGCCAAGGCTCGTCACGCCAATGGCTA
Source organism: uncultured Anaerolineales bacterium (assembly GCA_964614895.1). Taxonomy (GTDB): domain Bacteria; phylum Chloroflexota; class Anaerolineae; order UBA1429; family UBA1429; genus DAIRUQ01. Next base: position 17,139 of record CAZTMY010000016.1, on the reverse strand, counting down.
TAAAGAGTAAACCGATGCCGATGGCCAGGAAAACTCGAAGGTAGTGCCCGCCTTGTCCTCCAAAGCGTTCTTCCTCGGGTATCGGCCTGCCGCAAGAGGGGCAGATGGTCCCTCCAGGTGCGCTGATCTTACAATCTGGGCAAAGCATCGCAACTAGCCCGTCCTTGCTGAGGAGGTTTCTCGCCAAAACATATAACGCATGTTTACCTTGACAAAGATCGGCTCTGGCTTATGCTCGCTTTGTCGGATAGTCCTCACTGGCGTTCGGAGGCAAGGCATGGCCCCCTTCTCCTTGTCGGATCATCCCCATCGTCGCTACAATCCCCTACGCGGCGATTGGATCCTAGTGTCGCCACACCGCACCAAGCGTCCGTGGCAAGGGCAGGTCGAGAGACCGCCCAAAGCGAGCCGCCCATCGTACGACCCCAACTGCTATCTGTGTCCAGGCAACCCACGAGCTGGTGGGAGGAAAAACCCAGTATACACAGAGACCTTTGTCTTTGACAATGACTTTGCTGCGCTCTTGCCGGATACGCCACCGGGCCGTTGGGTCGGCGGGGATCTGCTCCTAGCTGAGAGCGAGCGGGGACTCTGCCGTGTAGTCTGCTTTTCACCCGACCATAGCTTGACGCTGGCGCAGATGACGCCAGAGGCCATCCTTCGCGTGGTTCAGGTCTGGACGGAGCAGTATCGCGAGATTGGCCAACGGCCAGATATCAACTATGTTCAGATCTTTGAGAACAAAGGGGCCATGATGGGATGCAGCAACCCACACCCCCACGGCCAGATCTGGGCAAATGCGACACTCCCCCAAGAACCTACCATCGAGCAACAGCAGCAACGGGCCTACCTGGAGCAGCATGGCACGTGCCTGCTCTGCGACTACCAGGCGCTAGAAGATCATTTGGAAGAACGTATCATCTGCGCAAACGACGCATTCCTGGCGCTCGTGCCCTTCTGGGCCACATGGCCATTCGAGGCGATGATTCTACCCAGGCGCCATGTTCGCGATCTTTCCGAGCTCTCCGATCGTGAGCGCAAAGCTGCCGCCGAGATCCTCAAAGAGCTCACCGTGCGCTATGACAATCTCTTTGAGACATCGTTCCCCTACACCATGGGCATCCATCAGCGCCCTACCGATGGCCAGGAGCACGACGAGTGGCATCTGCACTGGCACTTTTACCCGCCGCTGTTGCGTTCGGCGACAGTGCGCAAGTTCATGGTTGGGTACGAGATGCTGGCTAATGCGCAGCGAGACCTGACGGCTGAAGCGGCAGCAGAACGGCTGCGTTCGTTGTCTGCCACGCGCTACGACTCGGAGTGAGGCCCCAGGCTGTGGTTAGGGATGCTTGGCGAGGATTACCCCTCCCTGACCCGCGCCTCGCGCGTCCGTCTCATCTAGCTCTGTCTCGGATGACATCTGCGTCAGTCGGTCGCGCAAAAACTCGATCTCCTCTAGTCCGAGTCCATATCCTGGTGTTCCCGCAATCAGCTCAGTAATGAGCTGCCGCTCGAACTTTTGCACCAGATCGGCCGCACTCTTGAACCTCCTCCACTGGCCCCCTGAGTGATGCAGGAAGAAGGACGCGGCTGGCGAAAGCGCTCGCCCCGCTGCACGGAACAGAAACATGGTGGCTTTTCCGTGTTGCGCCTCGCGCCACTCCACTCCGATGGGCGCGACGATATCGGTCCCCACGATAAAGAGATGGAGATCGCTCTCATGGATCACGCGAAGGTCCGGATTCTGGTTGCCGCGCCCGGTTGGCGTACGATGCAGCGTCCATCGCACGCTCGGCAGGAGCCCTGCCAGAAACTGTCCCACGACCTCACATTCGGCTTCCATCTCTTGAGCCGCGCTGATGTAGAGGGTCAGTTCCACCATCATGCCCGTCCTCAATGGTTGCTGTTAGGCTCGATGACGGCCTTGACGACCGCCAGTCGGGCCACATCGTCTAACGCTTGCTGAGCCTCGTCAAGGGTGTAGCGCCGAGAGATGAAGCGCTCCCACTGATAGCGTGGGCCGTGCTTGGCAAGGATGCGCATCGCTCGCCACATGTGGCTGAAGTCGATGCCCCACGTACCACGGATATCGAGGTGTTTCCGGTTGATATCCAGATGGGGGTTGATAGCCACGCTTCCGTTATCCGTGTACTGCCCCACGATAACGTACGTGCCGGCGTCGCGCGTCATGGCCAATCCCTCACGCACTGCCTCCGGGTTGCCGCTGGCCTCGATGGTGACGTCGGGCCCGCGCCCTTCGCATAGCTCGCGCACCATTTCGATTCTCTCATCCGGGCCGTGGACGCCGATATCGATGACCGCATCAGCACCGATCCGCTGGGCCTCAGCGAGTCGGGCTTTGGGCCCACCAATGACGATCACCTGCGTCGCCCCCTTGAGCTGGGCGAGAATAGCCGCGCTGAGGCCCACTGGGCCGCTGCCTTGGATGACCACAGCGTCCCCCAGCTTGATGCCGGCACGTTCGATGGCGTGTAGCGCTGTCGGAAGTCCGCAGCCGGCGCCCATGAACCGCTCCGGAGCGACTCCTTGCGCCAGCGGCAGTACCTTGACGCCCGGTTTGAGGTAGATCATCTCTGACCAGCCTCCCAGAAGCCCGTCGTCGGCCGAATAGGTGATGCCATACACGCGGCGGCTTGGACAACGGGTGGTGGCATGCGCTACCGTGCAGTACCAACAGCGGCCGCACGTGCCATGCACATCGAGGAAGGTCACCAACTGGCCCCGTTGTAGCGGCTTGCCTGACGTGTCACACAGCTCGCCACGCAGATCGACGATCTCGCCTACATTGATGTGGCCAGGGATGATCGGGTACGGCACACCGTCAAGACGCCCCTCGTGAAGATGGACATCGGTGCCGCACACCTCGCTCATCACCGTTCTCAGGAGAACCGCGCCCCGTTCCAGCTCTGGCAAGGGATACTCGCGTATCTCGATAGGAGCATGCGGCGCAGGCATTATAGCGGCACGGACCATGGCTATCTCCCTCCTTGGTCGTGGACCGCGGGCAAACTTGATTATGGCCGCAGTGATGCTCTGTGTCAACGGACGATCCTTAATGCCCGATTTAGGCCGATTTTACGTTGCTTGACTTCTGGTCGGCACTTGTTCTGCTAAACTAGGTAAGACGTAGAGTATCATGGGGGTGTGTTCAGGAGATGTGGATGTGGACGTAGACATGCACCTCGCACTCAAAGGCCAGAAGGAATCCGGTCGCATTCTGCTACTCGATGACGAAGAAGACGTCCTCTACTCAGTACGCGAGTTCCTGTTGCAAGCGGGATATGAGGTGGTTTCGTTGACAAGCGGCGAGGAGGCCCTGGAGGCCCTGGCCGAGTCCGCGCCAGACATGATCATCTCTGACGTGTTGATGGACGACATGGACGGTTTCGAGTTTCAGAAACGAGTAAACGCGCTGACAGGGAATACGATTCCGTTCATCTTTCTGACGGGCAAAGACGATCCCAAATCGCGGCTGGATGGGTTCTTGCGTGGTGCTGACGACTATATCGTAAAGCCGTTTGAGCCGGATGAGCTTGCTGCGCGTGTGCGAGCCGTGCTCAACCGTGTACAGAAGACGCGCGCGGACGAACGTCGACGTCTGCAGGCACTCCGCACACAAATCATTGCCGAGATCTCCAAGGAGCTACATGCGCCGTTGGCACGACTGCAGTCTCACCTGACATTACTGCTCACTCGACGCTTTTCCGGAGACGAGCAGGACATGGCCAGCTACCTTGAACGGGCTCTGAATGATACCAGAGTCTTGCGCGAGCTCATTGACGACTTGTCGTGGGCGGGCGCCGAGGTCGCCGAGGAGTATCCCGTACAACGAGAGCCCGTCCGCGTGGCACCGGTGATTCGTAGCTCCGCCGCGCAGGCCGCTCGCCTAGCGGCAGAGAGGAGCGTGGAACTCAAGATCTCCTGCGGAGGCCTGCTCAACGTCAACATGGATGCCGCAGCTATGGAAAAGGCCCTAGCGGGGCTGCTCGAATCGGCGGTCTCTGTCTCGAAAAGCGGCTCTCGCGTTACCATCTCGGCGTCCCGAGCCGATGAGGGGGGCGTGGAGTTCGTCGTTCGCGACGGAGGCTGTGATCCGAACTCGGAGGTGAGTGACGTAGCACCTGCAGATGTGATCGGTTTTGCCACGCGCGTGGTCAAAGGGCACGGCGGCCAGCTCTCCATCGATCGCGACAAGCAAAATCGTACTAGCGTCATCATCTGGCTCCCCGGCCGAGTTGCCAAGTATGTTGGCCAACGCGAGTAGCCCCCGAGTTGACGAGCGCCAGGCTCTCTGGTTCCGCTTCATCGTCGGGCGCACCCTTGTCACCGGTATCTTGCTTCTGGTACTCGTTGCGGTGCAGGGCATTGTGCCTCGCACCAGCACGCTTCCGCTATACCTTCTGACGCTCACCCAGTTCGCGGTAAACGGCGTCTATCTCTACCTCTGGCGCAAACGCGACCTGGCATTCCTCGGCTACCTCGTCTTCAGTCTGGAGATCGTGCTTCTCTCTTTACTTATCTTTGTTTTGGGCGTGGATGGCGCGTACTTTTTGCTGGGCTATCTCTGGCCAATCATGATGGGTGGCTGGCTCATTGGGCCACGCGCTGTTCTCCCCCTCACCCTCTTGGCGAGCGCGAGCTACGCCACCCTCATCGTGCTACAGCAGCTAGGCATCCAGACGTCCCAACGCCCTTGGCCGTCAGGCGGAGCTCCTTTGGGCGCAGTGTTGGGATCGGTGTACCTCATCTCCGTAGCATTGGTGATATGGGAGCTCAATACCCATACGAGCCGCCAGCGCGACTTGCTCCATCGGCGTAACCGCGCGCTACGTCGCGCAAACGCAGAGCTGCGCACCTTGCTTCGAGTCAGTGAGGAGCTAGGCAGGCCAAGCACCGAGGGTGAGCTACTTGGTTTTGGGTTGCAGCAGTTGCAGGGCCTCGTCGGCGACGTGGCAGCGGGCGCGTACGTCGCAGAGGGCAAAGATTTGATCCTTCGAGCGCATTATCACCTGGATGGGACTGACCGCACTCTGGCAGATCGGGCTCTCACAGAGGCTCAACGCTGGTGTACGTGGGAGCGATTCCTGACAGGCGACGGCAAGGCACTTCGAAGAGCCGGCGGTCCCGATGAGCCACGCGATGTCTATCTTGTGCCCGTGTCTTCCCCCCGCACGGTCGAGGGGTGTCTGGCGCTCGTGCGGCCATCGGATCAGAGCTTGACCCCTCAACAGCGCAACCTGGTCGCGTTCCTCGCTCGATCGCTCGGCTCAGCCCTCGAGAGCAAGCGCCTCTTGGAAGATCTACGCAGCGAGCGGGATCTCATAGTGAACGTACTGAACAACCTTGGTGAGGGCGTCTTTGTGGCGGATAGCTCTGGCACCGTGGTGCTCAGCAATCCTACTGCCGAGTTGCTGGTTGGCGCTACTGTGGGGAGCAAGGTTCCGGAGCGCCTGACAACCACTGGTGACGGTGTCGCACGTGATGGTGAGGCGGAAGCATGGGGCGACAGTTTTCTTGCGGTGCGAAGCGTGTCTCTGACCGGCCCAGGCAACAACGCCGCTGGCGTCGCCTACGTCGTGCGAGACGTCACGACGGAACGTGAGGTCCGTCAACGCCAAAGCGACTTTGTGGCCTATGTTGCCCATGAGCTCCGGACGCCGCTAACGACGATGCGTACGCTGACCAGTCTGCTCGAGAAGGACGATATCTCTGTTGCCAAGCGCGCTGAGTACCTCGGCGTAATCGCCCGCCAGATCGAGCGTCAGAGCAAGCTAGTGGGCGACCTGCTCGATCTGGCACGATTGGAGGCTGGTCACTATGATCTGCCACTAGATCTGCTAGACGTTCGGGATGTGGTACGAGAGGCCTTCTCAGTGTGCCAACCTCTGGCCGCGGAGAAAGGTCAACACGTGCAGCTCGATCTGCCGAAGGAAGAGGTACTAGCCATGAGCAGCGCCGATGGATTGCAGCAGGTGCTCATAAACCTGATCAGCAACGCCATCAAGTTCACAGCGCCTCAAGGAGAGCTGGGGATCACCTGCCTACGCACGGATAGCGAGTGTCGCATTCGCGTGTGGGATCGGGGCATGGGCATGACGCCCGAGGAGCAACGCAGACTCTTTGTCAAGTATGCCTCGCGCAGCGCGACGAATGGCAGCTATGGCGTCGGCCTCGGCTTGGTCATCTCGAGGATGATCATGGATCACCTAGGTGGTTCTATTGACGTCGAGAGCGAACGCGGCAAGGGGAGCGTGTTCACCGTGTCGTTGCCGCTCACGACGATCTCTGACCAGCCAAGCACAGCCGAAATCCTCTAGCCAAGAGGGCAAATGCAAGAGGCTAGCCAGCAGCGTTGCTAGGCGGCATCCGGCCAGAAAGCGTCCTCGGCTAGTCCCTCTTGCCGTAACCATTCGATTGTACGATCGACGCCCTCCTCGATTCCAACTCTCGGCGCGTAGCCCAGCTCTCGCTTTGCCCGTTCGATGGGATAGATCTGATCGGTGCCCATGACCTCGACGTTCATAGTGGTCATCGGTGGCCGATCGTTTCGGCCTGTCAAGCGATAGTAGTTCTCCCAGAACGTGGCTAGCAGGTATGCGATCCAGCGGGGCTGGCTCTTGGAGGGACGCGCGAGTTGCAGTCCATCGGCCAGGGCATGGATGTACTGGCGCCAGGTCACGTCGCTACCATCGGTGATGTTATAGATCCGCCCCGCGGCATCCTCGCTATCGCCTGCGAGGATCATCGCATCGACCAGATTGCCCACATAGGTCAATCCGGCTATGTGCTTGCCACCATCATAGAGGGTAAGCGAGCGCTCGCGCAGAGCATCGACGATACTCAACACCGTGCGCGTTGCGTGAGGCCCATAGACCGTGCCGCGTCGGATGATGACGGTGCGTAGGCGTACAGCTCGATGCCGGGCGCGCACCAAGGCCTCCGCCTCGATCTTGGAGTCGCAATAGCCCAAGCCTCTCGGCGACGGCGCTACGCTCTCGTCTGCTGGCGTGCCTGGGAAGCCATACACATGCGTAGTGCTCAGAAAGATGAACTTGGCACCCACCCGCGTGGCAGCGCCTAGGACGCTTCGTACGCCGTCAACATTAGCCTGCTGGAATGCGATGGGCGGCCCCCAATCGCGCGCTAGCTCCGCGCAGTGAAAGATGCGATCGACGCCATCTGCTGCAGAGACGATTGACGCCTGATCGGTCAGATGCCCTATGTGCACATCGACGCCGCGCTGCCGCAGAGAGGCAACGTCGCTGCTCGGGCGGGCATACGCCCGCACGGATTCGCCGCGTAGAAGCAACGCTTGCACCAGGTGGGTTCCCACCAAACCTGTCGCCCCCGTGACCAGGTTCTTCACCGCGACACCTCCCTCTCGATATCTCGAGAGCGCTCTTCAATTATGAAAAGTGGACCGCCCCACTCAAATTCATTCTAAGCGAAAGGTGAAGCCTGCGCAAGGTCTCGCGCCCACTTGACCGAGCCCAGCAATGGCCTATAGTTTCGGCACATATACTTGCTATCACGCTGGCATCGATCAGCCGCGGGGTTGAGTCGCATCCGCTTGGGTGAGCCATATTGCAGCTCTCCGTTACCGAGACATCAGCCCCGCCAATGTGGCGAGCTCGTACCTGCGATAGGGCTGACCAGAAGGAGAGACCCGATGAGCGAGGCGTTCCGCGCCGCACTAGCTGGCAAGGGCATCATACTTGGCGATGGCGCGATTGGGACCATGCTGCAGGCCAAAGGTTTGCCTGCCGGCAAGCTACCCGAGGTGTGGAATCTTGAGCAGCCGGATGCCGTTCGCGATGTGCATCGCGCCTACCTAGCCGCGGGAGCACGCTTTGTCACAACCAACACGTTTGGCGGGAATCGCCTCCGCTTGCGTGAAGGGGGGCTTGAGGATCGCCTGTTTGAGATAAACCGCCTCGGTGCCGCCTTGGCCAAGGATGCCGTCGGCGACCGTGCTTGGGTAGCTGGATCGATCGGGCCCACAGGGAGGCTGATGGATCCGCTCGGCCCGTTGACAGCCGAGGAGGCCGAAGAGTTATTCGCAGAGCAGATTGAGGCGTTGATCGCTGGCGGTGCCGATGTGATCAAAATCGAAACCCAGCACGATGTCGATGAGGCCTGCGCCGCGGTACGCGCTGCCAAGGCAATTTCTAGCCTTCCGATCATCTGCAGCTTTTCCTTCAACGCCAAGGGACGAACGATGATGGGCCTACGGGCAAAGCGTGCCGCCCAAGAGAGCATAGAGGCCGGCGCCGACGTGGTGGGGGCCAACTGTGGTGATGGTCCCGAGGCGGTTCGGGCGGCCCTGGAAGGCATGCGTGAAGTGGCCACGGTGCCGCTGTTCGCTCAGCCCAACGCTGGGATCCCCACCGCGGGTCGTGGCGCTGAGGCGACATGGGACGTGACTCCGGAGAGCTTGGCGGAATATGTGGCGGGCTATGTGGAGCTTGGCGCGAGGGTGGTCAGTGGTTGTTGCGGCACATCCCCCGCGTATGTGGCTGCCATCGCCGCTCGTCTGGGTCTAGCGTAGCTTGGGAGAGGAGCACCATGGTGGAACGCCTAGCAATTGATGGGGGAAAGCCAGTACGTGAAACGAAGCTGCAAGCCGGATTCCACGGCTCAGCGGAGATCGGTGACGCCGAGATACGGGCTGTAAGGGATGTCCTCGAAAGCAAACGTCTCTTCCGGTTCTTGGATGGGCGATCGTATGCGGCCGAGTTGGAGGATTTCTATCGCCAGCGCATTGGACGCGGCTATGCCCTCGCTGTCAATGGGGGCACGTCTGCTCTCATCTGTGGCATGTATGGTCTCAACCTAGGTCCAGGGGACGAGGTCATCATCCCCGCTCACACCTACGTGGCTACAGCGGCCGCCGTCATCGCAGCCGGCGCGGTGCCTGTCCTCTGCGAGGTAGACACCTCGCTGAACATGGATCCGGCGGACTTGGAACGCAAGATCACGCCATACACCAAAGGTATCGTGCCAGTGCATATGCGTGGGGTGCCAGCTCGCATGGACGAGATCATGGCCGTTGCCCAACGGCACAGTCTGCCGATCATGGAGGATGTGGCCCAATCCAACGGCGGTACCTACAAGGGCAAACCCCTCGGGTCGTTCGGTAGAGTCGCTTGCTTCAGCTTGCAGCAATACAAGATCATCACCTCCGGTGAAGGGGGATTGCTCCTCACCGATGACGAGGAGATCTATGATCGGGCCCGCATGCAGCACGACTGTGCCGCCCGCTTTTGGGAGGGCGTGGGCAGCAAGAGCTACGACTTTGTCGTATCGGGCGAGAACTATCGCCTATCCGAGCTCTCAGCCGCCCTCGCGGTGGCACAGTGTGATCGACTCGCCCCCTTGCTGAAGCACCTTCGCTCGGTCAAGGCGCGCATGGTGGCGGGCATCGAGGATATCGAAGGCATTACGCTGCAGGACGTCCCGGATCCCGATGGCGATTGCGGCATCACGTTGACCTTTTTCCTGCCCGAGGCAGATCTGGCCAAGCGCTTCGCAGAAGCCCTCAATGCGGAGAACATCAGCTGCGGCAGTATCTACAACAAGGCGATCCCCGATCGTCATATCTATGCTTATTGGCCGTTCATGATGAGCGGTTTGGCCGAGCCGCGTCGTGCGCCCTGGCATAACCCCTTCTATGAGGGGGATGTCAAGGGCTATGACGTCGATCAGTGCCCACAGACGCTAGATCTGCTGGGCCGTTCGGTGATGATCTTCATCGATCAGTCCTTTGGGATAGAGGAAGCGGATCAGGTCGTCGAGGGCGTGCGTAAGGTTGCGCGGGCCTTGTTCTAGATGTAACTGATTGACCCCCCGAGTTTGTCATGGTATGATCAAATGTAACGGCCGTGAGCCGGGAGAGTAGCCACGCCAACGTCATGCAGAGAGTCCCTGGGAGCTGAAAAGGGGATGCGATCGCGTGTGGTGAATGGACCGGGGAGCTGCGTGGGTGAAGCTCAAGTAGTCCACGCCGGTTATGCCCCCGTTACGGGGCGTTTGAGCCAAGCGTAGGCTCGGAAAGAGCGGGGTCTGCTGGGGCACAGCATGCCCAACCGGGGTGGCACCGCGGGTTAGCCTCTCGTCCCCATGGGGATGAGAGGCTTGTTGTTGGATGGGCACCTCGCGCCGGGGTGTAGAATAACGCAACCAAAGGGGGAAGTAATCATGGGCAGGAAACGCATCCTCACAGGGGACCGTCCGACCGGCAAGCTGCACTTGGGCCACTATGTGGGCAGCTTGGCCAACCGCGTGCGGTTGCAGGACGAGTACGAGTGCTTTTTCATCATCGCCGATCTCCACACCCTCACAACCAAGCCCCAAAAGGAGCATATCGAGGCCTTGCGAGGCAATGTGCGTGAGGTGGCACTGGACTATCTGAGCGCAGGTATCGACCCGGCCAAGAGTACCATCTACCTGCAGTCGGCAGTGCCTGCCGTCTACCACATCAACCTGATTTTTGAGATGCTTGTGACCCTCCCCCGGGTGCAGCGGCTCCCAAGCATAAAGGATATGGCCCGCGCAGCCAATCTTAGCGACGAGACGTTGCCCTTTGGTTTGGTGGGGTATCCGGTGTTGCAGGCAGCGGACATCCTGATGGTCCGTGGCGACCTCGTGCCGGTAGGCAAGGACAACGAGGCGCATGTGGAGATCACCCGCGAGATCGCCCGTCGCTTCAACAGCATGTACGGCAAGGTCTTTCCCGTGCCTGAGGTGATGGTGGGGGAAGTCCCCTCGCTCGTCGGTACGGACGGCCAGGCCAAGATGTCAAAGAGCCTTGGCAATGCCATCTTTCTGTCGGATGACGCCAAGACGGTGCGCAAGAAGGTGTTCGCCATGTACACCGATCCCAATCGTGTGCGCGCCGATATCCCTGGCAAGGTTGAAGGGAACCCCGTCTTTGTCTACCATGACGTCTTCAACCCCAACAAGGAAGAGGTCGAGGACCTGAAAACTCGCTACCGAGAGGGGCGCGTAGGCGACGTCGAGGTCAAGGAAAAGCTAGCCAAAGCACTAAACGCTTTTCTGGATCCCATACGCGAGCGCCGGGCATCATACGCGGCCCAAGCGGGCTTGGTAGAACGCATCATCTATGAGGGTACAGTGCGCGCGAGCGAAGAAGCAGAGAGTACCCTGAAAGCGATGCGCAAGGCGATGGGCCTAGCAACTCTGTGGAACGGCATCTCGCGCAAAGCACGTAAGGCCATGAAAGCCAGCTGAACACGCCACGGCGAGCCTAGCTATTGCCTGGCTACCAGTTGCGCTGGCGTAGGTGGGCGGTTCTTCGGCGACGAAGGGCATCGCCCACCACTAGGCCGAGCACGAATCCACCCAAGTGCGCAAACCAGGCCACGCCTCCACTTAGTGGCATGCCCAAGGAGAGGAACCCATTCACGATCTGTAACATAAACCACATGCCCAAGACCAGAAACGCCGGCAACTCTGCAAAACGGATAAAGCACCCGAAGACGAGCAACGTATGCACGCGATTCGTTGGGAACAGGGCGAGGTAGGCCCCCAGAACAGCAGCGATGGCGCCACTAGCTCCCACGGTGGGCGTGGTGGAGAAGGGGTGCGTGATCACGTGCGCCAGCCCCGCGCCTATGCCACCTACAACGTAGAATGCCAGGAACCCAAGCGTTCCCATGGTCTCTTCCACGTTATCCCCAAAAATGCCCAGATAGAGCATATTGCCGGCGATGTGCAATAACCCGTCGTGCAGGAACATCGACGTCAGAAGCGTACCGGCAACGCGCGCGCTTGGATTGCCAACGAGCGCGCGCGGGATCACCGCGGCTTGCAGCAGAAACTGCTCGCGGCTTGCTGGAGGCAGCAGCGATTGGTACAAGAAGACCGCCACATTGGCGAGAATGAGCAGGATGGTGGCCGTGGGAATGCGACGTCGCCAGTTGTGATCACCGATCGGTATCATGATACGCTCTCTCTCGCGTGCTCTGGGCGGTGGACCAAACGAAAACTATTCCTCTGTGACGAACCGAGTATAATGTCTTGGCGCTTGTGAACATCTCGCACCCGGAGGCAATGATGAAGCTCCCGCGCCCCGAGTTTCCTCGGCCAAGGCTCACCGGCCGACCTTGGATGAACCTGAACGGCATCTGGCAGTTCGCTCATGATCCTGGCCGCAGTGGCGTTTCACGCGGCTTGCCCAATGCCGATACGCTACCTGAAGAGATCCTGGTCCCGTTCTGCCCTGAAAGCGAGCTTTCGGGCATTGGTCACACGGACTTTTTGCCGGCCGTTTGGTACCGGCGTCAGGTGCGGTTGCCAGATGAATGGGAGAACGGGCGCGTCCTGCTCCACATCGGCGCTTGCGACCATGATACCAGGATCTGGGTAAATGGTCAGATGGTCGGCCAACATAGTGGTGGGTATACTCCCATCTGCCTCGAGGTGACGAACGCTCTTCACCAGGGAGACAATGTCATCACGATCTTGGCTGAAGACGATACGCGGAGTCCTCTCCAGGCCACTGGCAAGCAAAGCCCACGCTTTGCATCCTACGGTTGCCTATATACGAGGACGACCGGCATCTGGCAGACGGTTTGGCTCGAGCTCGTTCCCCGTACGTATGTCGCCGATCTTCGGGTGATGCCCAATCTCTCCGCTGGCGCCGTTCGCGTCGAAGCGAACCTGGCAGGCGATGTTGGCCGTGGAACGATGGCGGTGGCTGTGACATTGGACGGCGAGTTGGTTACCGAAGGTGCCGTCCGCTACGCAGGGACGCGGGCCGCTCTGACGCTGACCATCCCCGATCCCCAAGCATGGGGCCCTGGCCATCCCGTCCTCTATGACCTCGAGGTATCGCTTACGACCGATGCGGGGAGCCACGATGTGGTCGGGAGCTATGTCGGGATGCGGGACGTTACGATAGGCCACCGGGCTATCCTGCTCAATGGCGAGCCGATCTTTCAGCGCTTGGTGCTGGACCAGGGGTTCTATCCGGACGGCATCTACACAGCACCCACGGATGATGCTCTGCGTCGAGACATCGAGATGTCCATGGCAGCCGGCTTCAATGGCGCTCGTTTCCACCAGAAGGTGTTCGAACCGCGGTCCCTGTACTGGGCCGATCGGCTTGGCTATCTGGTGTGGGACGAGTTCCCGAGCTGGGGCCTTGACCTAACCGATGCAAGCGTAACAGCTAGCTTTGTGCAGCAATGGTTAGAGGTGATGCATCGCGATATCAGCCATCCGTCGGTGGTAGGCTGGTGCCCAAACAACGAGACCAAACCCCAAGACGACCCCGAGATCATCCGTACGCTTTATCGCGTGACCAAGGCGGCTGACCCGTCACGCCCTGTGATCGACACCAGTGGCTATGTCCACGTCGAGACCGATGTCTTTGACGTGCATGACTATGAGCAGGATCCGGAAATCTTCTCGAGCCACTATGCCGCGATGGCGTCCGGAGGCGATGCCTATGTACGGGTGCCAGAACACTCGGCGCCCTATGCGGGGCAGCCCTACTTTGTGAGCGAGTACGGCGGCATCTGGTGGAATCCAGGGCAAAAGGATAAAGCCGCTTGGGGATATGGCGGCATCGAAGGCCGGCCAGAGAGCGTGGACGCGTACCTGGCGAGGTATCAGGCGCTTACAAAGACGTTGCTCGGGAATCCGGCGATCTGCGCCTTCTGCTACACACAGCTCACCGATGTTGAGCAAGAAGTGAATGGTATCTATACCTACGATCGCCGCGAAAAGTTCAACCCTGCCCGTTTGCGAGAGGTCAATAGTTTGAAGGCAGCCATTGAGTCATAGCAGAGGAGATTACCCATGGCGCTACTGAACGATCGAGATGCTGAGATGGTACGTGATCACTTTGCCAAGAACTTGGAGGGACCGGTCACGCTGGTGTGCTTTACCCAGACGGTTGCTTGCCAGTTCTGCCGCGAGACCAAGCAGATCCTGGAAGAGGTAGCAGATCTATCCGACAAGATCACCTTGGAAGTACATAACTTTGTGGAAGACAGACAAGTCGCCGATCAGTACGGCGTTGACAAGATCCCCGCGACGGTAGTTTTGGGCAGCAAAGACTATGGTGTGCGTTTCTATGGTATTCCCTCGGGATACGAGTTCACTTCGCTGATCGCGGCTATCGTCATGGTGTCTCGCGGCAAATCGAACCTATCAGACGCGACCCTCAAAGCGCTCGAGGACCTTGAGGAGACGGTGGACATCCAAGTGTTCATCACGCCTACGTGTCCGTACTGCCCTAGAGCGGTGGAGCTGGGCCACAGGTTGGCAGTAGCGAGTGACAAGATCACGTCTGCCATGGTCGAGGCCATCGAGTTCCCGCATCTCTCGCAAAAGTACGATGTGCAGGGCGTGCCCCGCTCGGTGTTCAACGAGACCACGCATCTCGAGGGCGCCGTGCCCGAGCCCTTGTTTGTGGCCAAGCTCCTACAGGCCGTCGGCAAGATAACCCAGGTCGAGTTCGACGCTATGCTGCAAGGCATGAGATGATGCCTCAGAAGGCAGAGCCGACGGGTGCCGACAGGCCATCCGCTGGCGCTAGCTAGTGTCTCTATTGTGGTATTAGGGCACCGCTGCCTGGAGAGTCGCCGTGCCGCTAGCCTATCGTCTGGCTGACTATGCTGCTTACGTCGAGCGTGTTGGTGCGGCAACCTATATCGATGCAAGTCGCCGCACAGATCCGGCCCGCATCCCCTCTGTCTGGGAGAACCTAGGCAAAGTGGCCGACACCTACGGCCCACCCTGGGTCGTTATGATCTGGACCAAGGACCTGCGTGGAGCACTGACGGCTGGGCATGCGGTCCTGGGAGATCTCATCGACCGCGGCACCACAGTCACGGTGCAGCTAACGGTGACCGGCTTGGCGGGGACGATATGGGAGCCGCGCGTGCCCACAGATGTTTTGGATCATATCAGCGATGCGAGCCTAATCGGGGGGCCCAAGCATGTGTGTTGGCGCTATGACCCGATCATACCCACGGTACACGAGGCAGAGCGGTTTCGGGAGCTAGCAGCACGCGTAGCAGAGGCCGGCATCCGGCGGGGCGTGATAAACTTTATTGCGAAACCCGGACGTTACCGTCGCGTGGATCGAAGACTTGGCGACGTGCTGCCGGGTTGGCGCGAGGGGATGCCAGGCTACACAGCGGCGTGGCGCCTCGATACGGCCGCGCAACTGGTAGCCATCGCGAGGCAGTATGGGGTGGCGCTCGCCTGTTGCGCTGAGAGCCGGGAACTCGCGGATGCCGTGCCGGGTCTTGGACCTGCCGCTTGCGGAGACTATGAATGGTTTGCCGTACTATCCGGCCAACGTCCAGAGCGGCCTAAAAGGACCCACGCAAGCCGATCGGGCTGCGGTTGTCTACCCTATTTTGACGTAGGAAGCTATGGCCACTGGTCTCGATGCCATGGTTGCCTATACTGCTACGCTGGGTAGAGGCTAGCAGGCATTGACGTCTCACTTGTGCGAGCTTATCATTGCCACCGATGTCACGTTGAAGGTTGATGCAAGGGGCGATAGGTATGTTCACGGCCTGGCTACGCAGGATCGCCAAAGTCATCCTCGATCCGCTGGCTGATGGCTTGGTTCGCCTTGGACTCACCGCCAATGCGGTGACGCTGAGCGGCTGTGTCGGTACGGTATTGGTCAGCGTGCTACTAGTTGCCCACGGTCACTTTTTCTGGGGAGGTACGCTGTTCGCCCTATCCAGCGCGGTGGATGCGCTGGACGGCACCCTGGCTCGCCGTTCCAGTGGGCCTACAGCGTTCGGCGCGTTCTTGGATTCAGTGCTAGATCGTGTCTCAGAGTCAGCGGTGCTCTTGGCGCTGGCGTGGTGGTATCTGGGGCAGGACCAAACGACGTATGTTCTGCTGGCCTATGTGGCGTTGACGGGATCATTCCTAGTGAGTTATGCGCGTGGTAGAGCGGAATCGCTCGGCATCGACTGTAAGGTAGGTTTATTCACACGCGTCGAGCGTTGCATTTT
This sequence comes from uncultured Anaerolineales bacterium, assembly GCA_964614895.1. Classification (GTDB taxonomy): domain Bacteria; phylum Chloroflexota; class Anaerolineae; order UBA1429; family UBA1429; genus DAIRUQ01. The sequence continues at coordinate 1,108 of CAZTMY010000016.1, read as the reverse complement.
GCTAATAGCTGGGATGGTGCTGAATCGCACCGGGCTGATGCTATGGATCCTCGCCATTGGCGCTATGGCCACGGCATTGCATCGCGTGATCTATGTCTATAGCCATAGCAAGGGCAAGCTTCTAGCTCTCTAGTCGAAAGCCGGACTGGTTTTTGCAGAGCGGGCGGCTTGTGCTACAATCGGGTCGTAGGCTCCGTGGTGGGCGTAGCCGAGTGGTTAAGGCATCTGGTTGTGGCCCAGAAGACCGTGGGTTCGAATCCCACCGCTCACCCTTATGAGCCAGAGGCGGGAGCGTACTTGTGTGCGTTCCCGCCTCTCTCTGTGCATGGGTAGGGCCCGAGACTCGCAGGTTACTCTCGGCTGTGCTAGACTTGGCTGAACTGGCAAAATCGGTCGGCGGAGGTCCTTGCTATGGATATCTGTGTGGTGGGCACCGGCTATGTTGGCTTGGTAACGGGGACCTGTTTCGCGGATCTCGGCAACCGTGTCACTTGCCTCGATATCGACGAGCGCAAGATCGGCATGCTGCGGGAAGGCAGACTGCCTATCTATGAGCCGGGCCTCGACGAGGTAGTTCAGCGCAATGTCCAGGCGGGACGTCTGTTGTTCACCACATCGTATCCCGAGGCGCTCAAGGATGCGCAGGTGGTCTTTGTGGCGGTCGGAACACCTTCGGGCGTGGACGGTGAGGCTGATCTACGCCACGTGAGGGCAGTTGCCGAGACCATCGCTGATGTGGTGGACCACGAGATCATCATCATCAACAAGAGCACGGTGCCCGTCGGTACCGGCGACTGGGTGGCCGAGATCATGCGTAAGCGTTCCGGTGATGGGTTGAACTTCTCCGTCGTCTCGAATCCCGAGTTTCTCCGCGAAGGGAGCGCAGTCCACGACTTTTTGCATCCCGACCGCATCGTGCTCGGTTCCGAGGATCGGGCGGCTGCGCAGTACGTGGCCCACCTCTATCTGCCCCTTCGCGCGACGGTCATGATCACGGATCTCCGTACGGCGGAGATGATCAAGTACGCCTCCAATGCCTTTCTGGCTACGCGGATCTCTTTCATCAATGAGATCGCCGCCATCTGCGATGAGCTGGGCGCCGACGTCA
>CAZTMY010000015.1:0-17806 GCA_964614895.1 uncultured Anaerolineales bacterium | reverse complement strand
TTCCGGGCCAGCAAGACGCGCCATTCTTCGATCTCGGCCAAAAAGGCGTCATCCACCGTCTGGGTGCCACGCTTGCCCGTCTCGGTCTCGGCGTAGCGATCGAACTCGCCTTGCCACACCGCGTCGCGGGAAAAGACGTGGGCGATCTCGGCCCAGCGTTGGGGGTACTGGTCGTATTCCAAGTAGAGCACGCGGGCGGTGGCGGCGTCGTCGCTGACCTTGGGGCGCACGCGGCAGTCATAGACGGCCAGTTGGCGAAAGTTGGTCAGGATGGAGAGCGGCAGCTTGGCGGTCCAGGCATAGCGGCGGAGCTGGTAGGCGGGATCAGGATCCGTCTGGATATCGACGGCGGGTTTCTTGGCCTCGACAAAGAACTTGCGCTCAGGGCCGACGCAAAAGGCATAGTCGGGCGCCTTGACGCTGCCGCCCTGGCGCAGCGACGCCTCATGGATGACGTCGCGGTAGCGGGGGGACTTGCCGGCGACGTTATGGACGTCCCAACCGAGGGCCTCAAAGAGAGGATCGATGAACTCGGCGCGGACCTGAGCCTCGTTGTAGGAGGGGCGGCGGTAGAGATCGGCGTTGCGTTGGTAGCGGGCGACGAGGTCGCGGACGGGTTGCACGTCGTCAGGCATGGGGGAGGTTCTCCTAGGTGGAGGCCTAAGGTATGGCGTTGGGCATAGTATAGTGGGTTGGAGGGGGGAAGGCAAGGGCACCGCCGCCTCTTGCCCTCATTGGCCCCCTCTCGCCACGCCCTTCTCTCTTGTCGCGGTGGCCCGCCCCGGCCTAGTCCTCGATCCGGTTCTCCTCGATGTAATCCCACACGAACTCCATCCCCAGGCCCGGCGCCGTCGGCAGGATCACGTTGCCGTCGTCGTCCAGCGGGTCGGGGATGGCCTTCAGGTAGGGGGGCGGCGTCTCATAGTCCAGGTCCGGCCGGAGCAGGCCGCGCTCAAAGTACTCGCACGTGGATGCCGGCGTGGCGCCCAGGATGTGCGAGTTGGTCCAATGGCCGCCGTGCATCTCGCACTGGATGCCGTACGCTTGGCAGAGCATGACCAGCTTGTAGCAGCCGGTGATGCCGCCATAGCCCACGTCCACGCGGCACATATCCGAGGCGCCCTGCAGCACCCACTCGGCCCGCGTGTAGATGCCGCCGGGGGCGTGCTCGGGCGAGCAGATGTTGATCTCTAGCTCGCGGCAGAGGCGGCGGTAGGCCTCCATGCGAGTCTCGATCATGGGGTGCTCCAGCCAATAGAAATCGAGCTCCTCGAGTTGGCGGCCCACCCACAGCGCTTGCTGGTAGGTGTACACGCCAAATGGGTCCAGCATCAGCACCATGTCGTCGCCGACGGCCTCGCGCACGGCGCGGCAGATCTCCACGTCCGCCTTGGGGAACCCCGGGAGCTGCGGGCCAGGCTCCCAGGTGTAGGGATTGAAATGGATGTAAGCGTGGACCTTGAAGGCCTTGTAGCCCGCGGCCTTGCACGCCAGCGCGAACTCGACATAATCCCCTACATTGCCCATGTTTGGCCAGGTGCTGGCATAGGCCTTGACGCGGTCACGGCAGCCGCCCAGGCACTTGTGGACCGGCAGCCCTACCATGCGCCCGTACAGGTCCCACAGCAGGCAGTCCACAAAGCCAGCGGTGTGCTCGTTGATGCCCGGGTGTTGCTCCATCCAGTGCCAGAGCTTTTCGCGGTCCAGCGGGTTCTCGCCCACCAGCAGCGGCTTGACCACGTGCTCCATGACGTCGGGGTTGCCGCCCAGGTTATATCCCACGGCGCCCTCGTCGGTTACCAGCTTGGTGATGGCGGCGGTGGCGTCGTGCTCCTCCCCCCATGTGTAGTAACCCCAGCGCGTGGGATGGCCGCGCGACCGCGTGCGGAAGCGAATGGTCTCGATATCCACGATCTTCATAGGGCAGGCTCCTCTGGGTGCGTCGCTCCGGGAGCGACATCAGGACGTTGCGAGGAGTATCGGCCAGGCGTCCTCCGGGCGCAAGGGCGTGCGCGCAGCTTGCGAGCCAGAGGGGTGGTGCTTATGCTGGGGCCAACGCCAAGCCGATCAAGATGAGGGAGTAGGCACGATGCGTGATAGCCCGCATGACCGTGACATTCTGCGCCGCCTGGCGGCCGAGCAGGCCGAGATCGCCGCGTTGCCCGTGCACGAGGAGGCCGCCGAGGGTTGGCGTCGCATCAACGATCTGGAGCCAGGGCGCCCTATGGTGTGGATCAACGAGATCCCCTGGCATGAGATGAACGTGGACGACGAGCTCACCCTGCGGTGCGAGGACCCCTTTTGTCGGGCGCACGAGCAGGTGTTGCGGCGCCGGCTCTACCAGTGGCGGCACATGCCCGCCGATATGATCGTGGAGCCGGTCTATTATGCCAGCGTGGTGATGCACGATAGCGGGCTGGGCATCGCCGAGGACGTGGACATCGCGCGCACCGACGCGGCCAGCGACGTGGTGTCGCGTCACTTTCATCGGCAGATCACCTGCCAGGCCGACCTGGACAAGATCAAGACGCCTGTCGTGCGCTATGACGCTGAGGCGACGGAGGAGATCCGTCAGCGGCTGGATGCGCTATTCGGTGACCTGCTGCCCGTGGTCATGCGCGGCGCGCCGGGATTTTGGTTCGCCCCCTGGGATGAGCTGATCCGCTGGTGGGACGTCGAGCCGGCCATGATGGACCTGGTGGATCGGCCCGAGCTGGTGCATCAGGCTATGGATCGCCTGGTCAACGCCTACCTGGCGCGGTTGGATCAGTATGAAGCCCAGGGGTTGCTGGCGCGCAACGACAACGCCACGCGCATCGGGTCCGGTGGCTATGGCTACACCAAGTCACTGCCGCAGCCAGGCCATGATCCCGAGCGCCTGCGTACCCAGGACTTGTGGGGTTGCGCCACGGCGCAGATCTTTTCCGACGTCTCGCCGCGCATGCACGACGAGTTCGCGCTACAGTACGAACGGCGCTGGTTGGATCGGTTCGGTCTCACGTATTACGGCTGCTGTGAGCCACTGGATCGCAAGGTGGAGATGCTTAGCCAGGTGCCCAATCTGCGCAAGATCTCCGCGAGTCCGTGGGTGGATCTGGAGCGGACGGTCGAGGCCATCGGGGAGCACTATGTCATCTCTCGCAAGCCAAACCCGGCGGTGCTGGCAGTGGACGTATGGCATCCCGACGGCGTGCGCAAAGAGCTCCGTCACGAGCTGGAAGTGATGGCCGGCTGCCATGTAGAGATCATCATGAAGGATATCAGCACCGTGCGCTACCAGCCGCAGCGCCTATGGGAATGGGCGCGCGTGGCGCATGAGGCGGTTCTAGAGGCCGCTCCTAGCTATCGGTAGCGCCGCACCGTTGCAGCATCGCAAAGGTGGCGCTATAATCTGAAAGCGCTGAGGGGATCCAGTACGGAGGTGTTGCTATGACGGAACAACCGCGCCGCCCAGCGGGGCTGGAGTGGGGACCGATTGAGGAGTCGATCCCGGAGCATATCGGGGTGGGGTGGGTCGGCCTGGAAGAGCGGCTGGCTGATCAGGTCCAGTTCGCCATCCACCTGCATTATTTGCGGGAATGTCTGCGGCCCGACGACCGCGTGCTGGAGATGGGCGCCGGCCGAGGGCGTTTCACACGCGAGCTGGCAGCTCTGTGCGATCGGGTGGTGGTGGCCGACGTCTCTCCGGACAAGCTGCAGTTGAACCGCCGCAACATGACCGCCATGGGCCTGGACAGCCGGATCGAGTCCTGGGTCGAGTGCGATATGGCCAAGCTGCAGGGCGTGTTCGAGGACAACGAATTCGATGCGGTAGTATGCTATGGTGGGCCCCTGAGCTATGTCTTTGATCGGCGGTTTCGAGCATTGTCGGAGCTGGTGCGCGTGACGCGTCCGGGGGGAGTACTGCTCCTGAGCGCGCGCAGCCTCTTTGGCACGGTCCACGAGAGTCTGCCGCGTGTGCTAAGCGGCGATCCGCGTGTGAATCGCGAGATCATCCGCAGCGGCGACATCGGTCCGGACAAGGTAGGCGTGGCTCGTAACTTTTTGCATGCTTACCGTAGCGGCGAGTTTCGCGACGCCATCGAAGACGCGGGAGCCACGGTGGAGGTGCTATCTGCCAGCGAATGCGTCTCGGCCACCTGGGGCGATCTGGTTGGCCCCTGGCAGGAGGATCCCGAAGTATGGGATCATCTGCTGGAGATCGAGCTGGAGGCCTGCCGCGAGCCGGGCTGCCTGGACATGGGCTCACACATCATCGCGGTAGCGCGCAAGCGTTAGCATCACCTTCTAGTGAGGTCTGGGCGAGGCATGGTAACGCCTCGCCCTTTGCCGTCTCAGGCCCTTGTCGGCAGGCAGTGCGGGCCGTATGTTGGAGACACCGCATCACCAGATCAAGAGCACATGCCGGCGGCTGTGCTCCGATAGATAGAGCTAGACTGGCGGGCGCCTCCCGCTTGTCTAGCCGATACGTCCCGCCTCAGAGATCATCGCCTGCAGCACTCCTTTGGGCAGCTCGTCCAGCGACCGAAAGCGGATGCAGTTGTACCCGAGGTGCAGTTGGGCAAGCTCGCGATGGTAGCTCCGTAGCAACGCAGGATCCAGATAGAGGCACATGCTGTGCTTCTGAGAGGCCACACCTAGCACTGGCCCTCGGTCGTCCATGTAGGTTGGTATGCGGTCACGGAGCACCTCGCACAGGTCTGGGCGCTGCTGACGGATAAACGCACATAGCTTGCTGAGAGCCTGGCGGCGATCCTCTGGCAGAGTCGCGAGATAGGCGGCAACGTCTGAATTGATGGGTGGCATATAGGCTCCTTTAAGTATAGCATAGTCCACCGTTGGCTGCCGAGCAACCTGCGCCGGGCCGGGCCTAGTCGCTGGTTGACCGTATGGCGCGCTCGTGGTAGCGTAAGGTCTATGCCCTTGGGTGTGTTACTGTGGGCAAGCAAACCGTCACGGCATCAGCCAACGAAGGGAGCAATCCCGCCATCGGCGCTCAATCCGAGTCGATCCGCAGCCTAGCTTTGCTACGCCAGCGTCTCGCCGGCAATCCGGTCTTTGCGCGGATTGCTGCGGGGTCCACGCGCAACGAGCGGATCCTCTACCTCCAGATGGCGTTCCAGTCCATCTTTTTGGGGGGCGCCATGGCCTTTGTGCCGGTGTTCCTGGTGCGACTGGGAGCCGAGAATTGGCAAGTGGGCCTCTATACCTCTTTGCCAGCGCTGCTGACGACGGTGTTCTTGTTGCCAGCGGGGGCACTGGCAGCGCGAATGGACGATCTGGTCAAAGCGGTGAACTGGTCGCGGATCGTCTTTCGCGGCATCATTGGCTTATTCGCGTTTGTGCCGTTGCTGCCGTCGTCACTGGCGCCGTATGCCGTGGTGTTGGGGCGGACACTGACGGCGCTGCCTATGGCCATGCTCAATGTTACCATGACGCCCGTGCTCGGCCTTGTCATCGAGCCTGCCCGGCGCATGCAGGTCATCAGCAGACGCATGGCAGTCCGCAGCCTCGCTATGTCTGTGGTGGGTCTCTTGGCGGGTTTCTGGCTTGATAGGGCTTCCTATCCGCTGAACTACCAACTGCTGTTCGTTTCCGGGGTTGTGGGATGCTTGATGGGCGTGGCGGTCCTGTCGCATCTGAGGGTGCCTGAGAACCGTGTCGGTGGTGGCGCTGCTGCGCCGCCGCGTATTGGCCTGCGCGAGGTGGTGGCTCTGCTCAAGCGTGATCGCGTCTTTGGGAGCTACCTCATGGCATCACTGGTGCTGCGGTTGGGCTTGGCGTTGGTTACTGCTGTGATGCCGGTGTTTCAGGTGCGGACCTTGGGGACCTCAGATGCGTGGATTGGCGTGCTGCTGACGGTGCAAAGCGTTGTGCAGATGGTGGCTTTCATCTTGTTGGGCGCCTTGCTGCGTCAGCGCCGCTATCGCAACAAGCTCTGGCTAGCCTCGTTAGGGATAGCTCTGGTACCCCTTACCGCAGGCATGGCCGTAACGCCCGCTATGTTACTGATCCCATCAGTGTTTACTGGTTTTTTCATGGCTGGGTTGACAGTCTATCTTACTAATGTCTTGCTGGATTGCTCGCCAGACGAAAAGCGCCCCTTGTACGCTGCACTAAACGCCTCGGTGACCCAAGTCACCACCTTTGCCGCGCCGATGCTGGGCAGTCTTCTGGCGGATGTGGTTGGTATCCGCATGGTGCTGTTCCTGTCGGCGGCGATACGGGTAGCCGGAGGGTTGGCGTTCGGCCGACGTCGAGCAAGGCTGCAAAGGGAGCGATGCCAAGTATGATAGAGGAGCACATGCCGGTGCTACGCTCGGTTTTGAGGCGATGGCTGTCTGCCATAGTGCTCACGGCGATCCTGTTGGCTGGATGTAGCCCCACATGGGAGGCGACGGTCGAGAGGCCCAATGGAAGTGAGTTTTCGGTTACCGCAGAGTGGGTGACTTCCCACGGCAGCGGGTCTGACGGCGAGGTGCGCGTCGCCGTGGAGCGTGCGCTCTGGCAGGCGGGCCATACGCTGGTCGAGACTTTAGAGATCACCACCGCCGACGGGATCTCACACCGGTACGATTGGCCAGAGACGGCTCCGCAGGATGCCTGGTGGGATTCCAAGGGGAACGTGACCATCGCCGGCGAGACGATGGCTGCATCTCGGCTGGTCGTGCATCCACCGGCATCCCTCGCGGAGGTCAGAGCCAGTATCATAGACATCGCACCTACGGCGGCGGCTGCATTGGCCATCTCGGTGCCCGAGCTGGCCGAGGGCCATGTCCTCACGATCAAGCGCGTCGAGCATGTGCTGCTGCTCTTTCTGGATGGCTTTGGGTACGTGCGCTACCAAGAGGCGCTGGCATCTGGGGATATCCCGCGTCTCGCTGCTTTGGGAGAGCCCATGTTGGGGCTGACCGTCTACCCGCCCATCACGCGTGTAGCTACGGCTGCTTTGCTAACGGGGACGTCACCCGAAGCTAACGGAGTCACCTGCACCTCCCTGCGTAGCACCGAGGTCGAGACGCTGTTTGATGTAGCCACAGAAGAGGGGCTGGCCGTTGTGGCGGTAGAGGGCTCTTCGTTGCCGTTCAACCTGCGCAACGCCGAGGTAGTGCTCTCTGGCGATCGTGACGGCAACGGCAGCACCGACGACAATGTCCTGGCCAACGCCCTGGCGATCCTCGATGACGGCATGCCTCCGTTGATGTACGTGCACTTTCACGGCATCGATGACGCCGGCCACACCTACGGCCCGGGCGCGCCTGAGGAGACCGCCAAGATCCGCGAGGTGGACGAAGCGGTGGGATACTTGCTGGACGTATTGCCTCCGGATACGTTGGTGATTACGTTTGCCGATCATGGCATGCATGCTGTGCAGCAGGAGGGAAGGCTGGGTGACCACGGGCATCTGATCGAGCGTGACATGCTCATCCCGATCTGGATCACGTTCAAGTAATCGACACACACGCAAATCGGAAGCGAGTACCATGCAGAAACGACGACTAGTTCTTGGGCTCTTGCTAGTAGCCCTCGTGTTGGTGGGCTGTGGCGCGCCCAACGTCGATTGGACTCTGTCAGTCACTGGTGCTGTGGACCAGCCACTGACGCTCACCTATCGCGAGCTCTCACGTATGCCTCAAGAGGATCTCAACGAGATCCTGATGGAGCGTACGCACGGTGAGAATAGCATCGGCGATTGGAGCGGTGTTCCCCTGCGCACCTTGCTGACTGAAGCCGAGGCCCACGAAGGTTGGGTCAGCATCACTGCGCTCGCGACGGATGGCTACGCCGTTGAGGTGTCGCGGGAGGAATTAGATGGCGCCATCGTGGCGCTCAAGGAGCAAGGCGAGTGGATCACCAAGGGCGATCCTGAGCATGGTCCCATCCGGCTGGTCTGTCCGCTGACACCTGCGGACCGCTGGGTCTTTCAGTTGACCGAGTTGCAGGTAAACGCGCCCTAGGAACGAGTACCATCTCGCAGAACGCTGGGGGCTTTCTGAGCGTTGATGGCGCAGGTAGCACCGCTAGGCGCAGCGTCATCGTGCTATCAGGATGGCGCTGACTAGGGCAATCCCCGCCAAAGGGGTCAGCGATAGGCCGCAGCGGACAATGCATTCGCTGCGCACGATCTAGGAGGTGTGCCCGCTGAACGAGTTCCCTTCGCACGCGATCACCCACGGCCCGCTGTACCATTGGTTTGGCTACTATGACATACCCTGTTGGGATGCATCTGGCCGTCGGTTGCTGCATCTGGGCATGGGCTTTCATGACCGCCCGCCGCGGCCGGAGGATCGCGCGCTGATCGGCATGATGGACCTGGCCACCGGTGTGGAAACGCCCTTGGTTGCCACAGTGTAAGCTCATGATGTACGACACGGACGAGGATCGTGAGTTCCTTCTGGGGCGGTTTCTGGCGCCGGAGCCCTTCTCCGGCGAGATTCGTTGCGACCTGCATCCACGCTGGAGCCGCGATGATCGCCGGATCTGCTTTGACTCAGTGCACACGGGCTGTCGCCAAGTCTATATAATGGACGTCTCGGCGTTGCCCCGATAAATCGTCGTGAGAGGAGATAGAACATGCTGACTGTACCGGCCAAACACAATCAGAAGCTGCAGACGTTGGTGGATGCCGTCAACGCCGATGCGGAGTTGGCGCAGTTCTACCGTTCGGCTAACATCAACGCCGTGGACCGCGCTGGTATCAACGATCACGGCGAGGTGCATGTCCAGATCGTCGCTAACGCCGGGCTCCGGCTGCTGCGCCTTCTGGTAGATGCCAATATCCAACCATCCATAGTCACCGACCACGGACTAGACGTTGACGATGCTGAGGTACTGGTAGTGCTGGCATCCTGCCTGCACGATATCGGCATCGCTATCCACCGTGACGGTCATGAGCGCTACTCGCTCATCCTGGCCTATCCCAAGGCACGCCAATTGCTGGGCCAACTGTATACCGAGCCAGCACTGACAGCATTGGTCTGCGATACGCTGCATGCCATCATCGCGCATGATGCCGAGCAACGCTGCCTAACGCTGGAGGCTGGCGTGGTCAAGGTCGCCGACGCGCTGGACATGACCCAAGGGCGGTCGCGGATCCCGTTCGAGGCGGGCTCGGTGACCATCCACTCGGTCTCGGCCCAGGCTGTGTCCTCTGTGAGCATCGAGCGGGGTGAGGAGCGACCCGTACGTGTGGTCATCAAGCTAAGCAATTCGGCGGGCATCTTTCAGGTGGACGAGCTACTGAAGCGCAAGCTCAGCAACTCGACGCTGGCGCCCCACGTAGAGGTGATCGCATCGGTCGAGGGCAAGGAGGAGCGCAAGCTGATCGGCGTCTATCGCCTGTGATCAACGGAGTTGCCCATCAAGATGGGAGGGAGAGCATGATCGAGACGCCGACCTACACGATCTACCGCGTTGATGCGCCGCTGACCATCGACGGCGTCTTGGACGAGCCTGCCTGGCAGACGGCGCCGACGATCGCTTTGCGCGAGGCCCTGCACGGCGGCGAGCCACGTCAGCAGACGGTGTCACGTCTCCTGTGGGATGACGTCTACCTGTATGCGAGCTGGGTCTGCGAGGATCGTGACATTTGGGGCTCGATGACCCAGCGTGGTGACTATATCTACAACGAGGAAGTTGTCGAGTTATTCCTGGATGCTGACGGCGACGGCATCGGCTATGTCGAGATCGAAGTCTCGCCGCGCAACACGGTGCTGGATCTCTTTATGCTGAACCGCAATGATCGCTGGAAACAGCTCTGGAGTTGGCGGAGCGAGGAGCTGCAGACCGCCGTGAAGGTGGAAGGCGATCCAACTCGGCGGGGCACTGCCGATTGCCGCTGGACGGTGGAGATGGCCGTGCCATTGGCTGATCTCATGACGGCGTCGCACATCCCGCCACAGCCTGGTGATGTATGGCTCGGTAACCTGTACCGCATCGATCGCGCTGAGGACGGAGACGAGTTTTCAGCTTGGTCGCCCGTGTATCGAGACACGTTCCACACGCCGGGGCGGTTCGGCAGGCTAGTGTTCTCGGGGAAGAGTGTGTCATTCCCTGCTATTGCCAAAGAGGGGCCGGACCTGGCCACTATCGCGCCCAAGACTTGGTAACGATCTCTTGGCCCAGCCACAAAACCCATTTGCACATCTCTGGGAGGCAGGACTATAATAGGCCTTGCCATGATCGAGACGTCGTTCACCTCTGTTGGGTAACCGTGCGATGGCGCACAACGCCGCGAGAGGAGAGGCGTCTCTTTTGTGTGGAGTGTCGGGAGGCTGATGGCATGCAACATGTGAGACAAATCGCACAGCGACCCGAAGAGCAAGCTGAGGGAGCCGTCCGTGCGATCCTGGCAATCGAGCGCAAGACACGAGAGATGCTCGCCGAGGCACGGGAGGAGGCGCATCAGATTGTGGCTAAGGCTCGAGAGCGTGCAGATGAGCTCAAGGAGGCTGCCGCGAACGAGGCCGAGGCTCGCGCTGATCGGATCTTTGAGCGTGGTATGGCTGAGGCCCAAAGGGAGGCGGACGAGATTCGGGCACGTGGGAAGAAGGAGGCGGCAGCTTGGCGTAGGCGTGCCGAAACGCATCTGTCCGAGGCAATCAGCTTTGTAGTGAATGCAGTAGCGCCTTCGGGCGAGGAGGCTTAGGTGGGTTCGGCTTTTGCTGCCGTCCGAACGGCAGCGGCGAATGCACGTGTGCGTGGTCTCTATGCGCGTCGGTTGACCGAACAGCAGTGGGATGAGCTAATTCATGCTGAGGATTATGATCGGGCGCTGACCGCGCTCGCGGCCACCAGCTATGGTGAGGTCCTTGAGCCTCTGCTTGGCGAGAGCAACCTGACCTTACGCCGCGTCGAACGTGAGCTTTGGGCTGCGTCGGCTGCCAACTGCTGGCGTGCGCGTGTTCTGGTTGTGGGGCCGGCGCGAGACCTATTTCAGGTGTGGTGGCAGCACTGGGAGCTAGAGAATCTCAAGACGCTGTTCCGAGGAGTACATCAGGGTCTGGATCATAGGGTTGTGAGCGATCTGCTGATCCCTTTGGATCACGGTTCGACCTTGCCTTGGGACGCATTGCTGAACGAGACAACTGTGTCCGGTCTCATTGAACGGACCGAGGGCACGCACTATATCAATCCATTACGCAACGCCACTCCGGCCTATTTACGGGATGGCACACTGTTCGCCCTCGAGGTCGCTCTGGATGTGCGCTACTATCGGGACGTGGCTCAGGCCATCGGGCGGTTAGGCGCTGCCGACCGTGACGTCGCTCAGCGGTTGCTAGGCACCTACATGGACATATTGAATGTCTTGTGGGCCTACCGCTACCGCATCTACTATGGCCTCTCGCCGGAGGAGATTGTCAACTATACCTTGTGGCACACTAGGCACACCGACGCCGACTTGGTGCGTGATATTGCCCTGGGAGCTCCTCCGCGTGAGATCGTTGACCGCGTGTGGGGCTCTTGGCGCGTGGATGTTTCCTCTCTGGCAGGGATGCCCGAAGACCAGATGTTGCCCGCTCTGGAGATAATCCTCCAGCGATACTGGCGGAGCCTGGCCGTGAAGGCGATGGCAGGATTCCCGTTTGGCCTAGCGCCGTTGCTGGGGTATGTCATTCTGGATGAGCTTGACAGCCGCGATGTGGTGCGCGTTCTAGAGGGCAAGGCTATGGGCTGGCCGCCCGCGCGCATCCGCGAGGTCTTGGTGCGAGGCGAGGAGTAAAGGGAATGTTTGTACCCGCCGAGATGTCTGAGGTGGATATCTTTTGCTATCAGGATGATGTAGAGGAGGTGGCTCAGGCGGTAGCCAGCTTGGGCGTGATGCACCTGATAGATGCCAACGCTCTCGGCAAGTGGGGTGAGGATACGGGGACGGCGTGGGCAGGCCGCGCTAGCGCCTATACGGCCTACGAGGGGCGGATACTTCAGCTCATGGAGAAATTGGGTATCTCGTCCGAAGGGGCCACTTGTGAGGGGCGACTGGACCCACGCGAGGACATTGCAGGCATTGCCGAGCGTCTGGATGCCATCCAGGGGCAGGTGAATACTCTTATGGAGCGTGCCAATGATCAACGGCGTGAGATCGAGCGCTGGCAGCTCATCTCGCGCTCGCTCACCATCCTGGAGCCGCTTTCCATCAGCTTGGCCGATCTGCGTGCCCTGGAGCACCTACACATGGTGGCGGGAACCATCCCGCAAGAGAACCTCGCCCGTTTGCAGGCCAGCTTGTTTCAGATTCCGTATTGCATCATCCCTCTCTATCGTCAGGAGAGCCGAGTGCTGGTCTTTGCATTCTGCGCGCACGAACACGCGCCTATCCTGGAGCGTGCACTCGAGAGTGCTTTCCTGGATCCACTGTTGTTGCCCCAGGAATATGGCGGCACGCCTCACGAGGTGCGCCAGCAGGTGGCCGATCGTATCACCACGGAGACCAAAGCGTTGGAGGATACTCGTGAGGCCATCCGCAATCTCGCCGCCGACCTGGAGGCTGAGCTTCGGGAGATGCTGATTCGCGTGCGCGGTGACAAAGCGATGGCAGAGGCCATGGCCCACTTTGGATATCGTGACCAGGTCTATCTGATTGCAGGCTATGTTCCCACTGACGAGGTGCCCCGCCTAAGCGAGGCCGTCGAGGCTGTGGCTGGCGGGCGGATAAGCATTGAGGAGAGCGCGCCTCAAAGTCCTGAGCGGCGCACGATCCCGACGCTGCTCCGCAACGGACCGCTGTTCCGTCCCATGGAGATGCTCGTGTCGACCTATGGTGTACCGGGCTATGATGAAATCGACCCGACGCCCCTGGTCGGCGTCACTTTTGCCCTAATGTTCGGCGCCATGTTCGGCGATCTTGGCGCAGGGTTGGTCCTGGCTTTGATGGGAGCATTGTTGGTGGCCCGTGTGGTGCCGTCGTTGGCCCGACTCTCATCGCCAGGGGTGATCCTGTTATCGTGTGGACTGTTCTCAATGCTCTTTGGCACGTTTTACGGCTCGGTGTTCGGCATCGAGGGGCTGGTTCCTTCCCTATGGCTCCGGCCTCTGGATGACATACCCCGTCTCTTGATAACATCGGTGGTATTCGGGGCCATTATTCTGAACGTTGGATTCGCGGCGCATCTGGCTACAGCCTTTCGCCAGAAGAGCCTGATCGAGGCGTTGCTGGATAAAAACGGCGTGGCGGGACTGTTGCTGTACTGGTCTCTGGGTGGCATGGTCCTGGCGCCTGCCCTGGGCTATTCGATGCCTTGGTGGCTCGCGGGCGTGGCGACTGTGCTCGCCTTGGCGCTGCTCATGTCCGAGCCTCTCACCCACTTGATGCTCGGAAAGAGACCGCTGATCGAGACCAATGTGGGCGAGTATCTAGTGCAAGCCTTCTTTGAGGTGTTTGAGGCTCTGGTAAGTTATTTGAGCAACACATTGTCTTATGTGCGTTTGGGCGCCTTTGCCATTGCACATGCCGGCTTGAACATGGTGGTATTCATCATGGCGGACCTGGTAGCCGGTGGGGCGCTCGGCCCTGTCTTGCGGGTCGTGGTGGTGATTCTGGGCAATCTAGTCATAATTGGTTTCGAAGGCTTGATCGTGGCGATCCAAACGCTGCGTCTCGAGTACTATGAGCTATTTGGCAAGTTCTACAAGGGTTCGGGAGTGCCGTTCAAGCCGCTGACGCTGCCAGCCATGGAGTGCAAGGCTGAAGGCGCCTGAGCAAGAGGAGGGGATGTGATGTACATCATGCTTTCCGTGGTGGCGATACTTGTGTGTGGTGCGCTGGTGGGCCTAGTTGGCCTCAAACGTTCACGCAACCCGCGGCCCGCGGTCCGCGCGGCGGTGGGAAGCATGCTGGGCGTTAACGCGCTGGCCGTGCTAGCATCCGTTGCTGTGGCGCTGGTCGTGTTCGCGCAGCCCGCGCTGGCACAGACGGCCAACACGCCGGCGACCGCGAGCCAAGCGCCGCTGGGCGCGGCTTTGGCTACGGGCTTGGGCTGCATTGGCGCTGGCATCGCGGTGGGCATTGCTGGCGCAGCGGCCATCGGTGCCATCACCGAGAAACCTGAGCTTTTGGGCCGTTCCTTGATCTTTGTGGGTCTGGCCGAGGGTATTGCCATCTACGGCCTGATCATCTCGTTCATGATTCTGACCTCGTGATGCTGCCGTCTGGAAGAGAGTGATGAAGGCGTTTGTGATCGGGAGCGAGAACTGCGTCTTGGGGTTCGCGTTGGCGGGCCTCGAGGGGATCACCGTGCGGACAGCAGAGGAAGCAGATGCCGCATTGGATCTCTTGATGGACGATCCGGACGTTGCGCTCGTCTTGATCTCCGCTGATGTAGCCGCTTTGGTCCGCGATCGAGCGGATGAACTCAAGGTGAATAGCCTCCAACCTCTGCTGGTAGAGATTCCTGGTCAGCACACTGGCACGAGCTATCCGCCACTCCGAGAATTCGTGCAGCGCGCTGTTGGCGTGCATTTGGAGCGAAAATGATGGTAACCGTTATTGGGAACGGCCTAGAGAGCTATCTCCTTCGTCGAACGCGCAACGAGGTTATGCGCACGATCGCCGATGCGGAGCACCAGGCCGCCGAGTTGGTGGCTCAGGCTGCCGAGCAGGCCGAGACGATGCATGGGGGCGCGGAAGACGAGGCCAAGGAACGTGTTGCGGCGATGGGCAGGCGTCTCACGACGCGAGCCCAGCTCGAGGCGCGTGAGGCCTTGCTCAAAGTGCAAGAAGAGATGCTTGAACGCGTGTGGCGCGTCGCCGCTGACCGCCTAGAGGCGCTTGATGCTTCTCAGAGCGAGGAACAGCGGTTACAGAGGCTGCAGGCCCTAACGCTGGAGGCTGCCAAGCAACTTGGGGGTGGGGAGCTAGTGCTCCAAGTCAATGAGCGTGACGCGAGCCTCTTCACCGACGAAACTCTGGGAAGGTGGGTGGAGGCATGGCAAGATCAGTTGCCTGGGGTCAAGCTCTCGCTCGCCGATGAGCCAGCGTCGATTATCGGTGGGGTAGTTGTCCGCAAGGCTGGCGGCCGTGAGCTCGTCGATAGTTCCTACGAACAACGGCTGGCCGTCGCGCGCGAAGCGTTGCGAGGCGCAGTGGTAGCGATCCTCACAGAGGAGGCCTAGGTGCAGCAGGCTGGCACAATCACGTATGTGAATGGTCCAGTGGTGCGTGTTCGAGTCACTGGACAACTCCACATGATGGAACAGGTCGAGGTAGGACCGGAAGGCCTGATCGGCGAAGTCATTGCGCTCGATGGAGATAGCGCTACCATCCAAGTCTACGAGGAGACATCTGGGCTGACGCCCGGTGACCCTCTGCGGGGCACCGGGATGCCTCTAGGCGTCGAACTTGGGCCCGGGCTTGTCGGCAATATCGTGGATGGGATTGAGCGGCCACTGTTGGCACTAGCAGAGATAGCGGGCGACTTTATTCCCCGCGGCGTGGTTGCTCCAGCACTCGCGCGGGATCGCAAATGGCCCTTTACGCCCACTGCCGTCGTCGGCGACGAGGTGAGCGGAGGCATGACGTTGGGGATTGTGCCCGAGACGCCGTTGGTGCGCCATCTCATCATGGTTCCGCCTGACTTGAAGGGCGATGTCGTCTGGCTTGCGGGTGAGGGCGAATATACAGTGGACACACCCATCGCGCGTGTGCGGACGTCGCATGGCCTGCGCGAGTTGACCATGATCCAGCGATGGCCTGTGCGCACGCAAAGACCAATCGCCGAGCGCCTCTCGCCTGACGAGCCGCTCATCACCGGTCAGCGAGTCATCGATACGTTGTTCCCAATAGCCAAAGGCGGAACGGCCGCTATCCCTGGCGGCTTTGGCGCTGGCAAGACGGTGCTGCAGCAGGGACTAGCCAAGTGGTCTGATGCGCAGATCGTCATCTATGTCGGTTGCGGCGAACGGGGCAACGAGATGACTAACGTCCTAGAAGAGTTTCCGCTCCTGCGGGATCCGCGGACGGGCCACTCGATAATGGAGCGGACAGTCTTGATCGCCAACACATCGAACATGCCGGTGGCTGCGCGTGAGGCCAGCATCTACACCGGGATCACGCTGGCGGAGTACTATCGCGATATGGGCTTCCATGTCGCACTGATGGCCGATTCCACGTCTCGCTGGGCCGAGGCTCTACGCGAGGTGTCGGGACGTCTGGAGGAGATGCCCGCCGAGGAAGGGTTCCCCGCGTATCTACCATCGAGGTTGGCTTCCTTTTATGAGCGCGCAGGGCGGGTGCGTACCCTCGGAGGCCAGGAAGGTTCAATTACCGTGATTGGGGCTGTCTCTCCGCCCGCCGGGGATCTATCGGAGCCCGTGACGCAACACACGCGTCGTTTTGTGCGCGCATTCTGGGCACTAGACAAGAACCTAGCCGCCGCCAGACACTTCCCGTCCGTAAACTGGATCGCCAGTTACAGTGGCTATAACGTGGCTGTGGCCGATTGGTGGCACGAGCACGTCTCGCCGGACTGGACGGCCTGTCAGCAAGAGATCGTAACGCTGCTTCATCGGGAATCGGAGCTGCAAGAGATTGTGCGCCTAGTGGGTCCCGACGCGTTGCCTGACGATCAGCGCTGGCTACTATGGGTGGCGCGCCTCGTGCGGGAGGGCTTTTTGCAGCAGAGTGCCATGGATCCGGTGGACGCTTACACGACGCCTGCCAAGCAGATAGCGCTGCTTAAGCTCATCCTGCATGCCATGCGCCGAGGGCGTGAGGTGCTATCGAAAGGCGCACCGGTGAGTCGCTTGGAGAACGAGATCGAGGTGTGGCCCCAGATTGTACGAGCGGCATCTACTGTCCCTAACGACGATCTCTCGGCATTGGATGATCTGCAGGATCAGCTTGATGCCCAGATGGATGCGTTGCTTGAGGAGTATCAGTCATGAGCCAAGGCAGAGGTGAATCGCCGGTTCGCCTAGCGACGCGAGTGTTTGAGGGGGTGTCGGCCGTCCGCGGTCCCATCGTCGTGCTCGATGGCGCCAGTGGCGTCGGTTACGATGAGGCCGCCGAGGTGCTCCTCCCGGATGGCAGCGTGAGGCGTGGTCGCGTGTTGGAAGCCAGCTATGACGCTACTGTAATAGAAGTGTGGGATGGGACAGCTGGCATTGCAGTTGATTCTGCCAAGGTGCGGTTTGCCGGGCATGGTTTGCGCGTGCCGGTATCATCCACGATGCTTGGGCGGACTTTCGATGGCCTCGCTCGCCCTATAGATGGTATGCCGACGCCGCTTCCGGAAGACATGGTGGACGCCAATGGCACACCAATGAATCCCGTGCGCCGCGCTTACCCGCGCGATTTGATCATAACCGGGATCTCGGCCATCGACGTGACCAATACCCTGGTGCGCGGCCAGAAGCTGCCTATCTTTAGCGGGTCCGGCCTACCACATAACCAGCTCGCAGCCCAGATCGCCGCTCAGGCGCACCTGCTGGAC
The DNA here is from genome assembly GCA_964614895.1 of uncultured Anaerolineales bacterium. Lineage (GTDB taxonomy): Bacteria > Chloroflexota > Anaerolineae > UBA1429 > UBA1429 > DAIRUQ01. Next base: position 377 of record CAZTMY010000015.1, on the reverse strand, counting down.
TCCAATCAGGATTTCGCGGTTATCTTTGTGGCTATGGGCATCAAGCATGATGACGCCGCTTTCTTTGTGCAGCGGTTCCGAGAGACGGGCGCAATGGCTAATACGGCGCTATTCCTGAACCTCGCCGATGATCCCCCCATGGAGCGTATTGTGGCTCCCCGCGCAGCTCTCAGTCTCGCAGAGCATCTTGCCTTTCAGCACGATATGCACATCCTCGTCATAATGACGGATATGACCAACTATGGCGAGGCCCTCCGAGAGCTGTCTAGCTCGCGAGATGAAGTACCGAGCCGCAAGGGCTATCCGGGCTATCTCTATAGTGACCTGGCCTCGTTGTATGAGCGCACGGGTATGCTCCGCGATCGACCAGGTTCCAT